>DATJYA010000472.1:0-2454 GCA_035499835.1 Pseudolabrys sp. | reverse complement strand
CCAGTACTCATCGGCGCAAAAATCGAATAGGGAATTCAAGGATTACTGGATCGTCCGCTTTCGCGGACGATGACATCGGAGAATGGGCACATGCCAGTCTGGAATAAATACGCCGACACCGCGGCGCGCAAGCACGGCAAGCCGGGACGCGAACAGCGGCCTAAGAGCGTCACTATCGATGCCCATACGCATGTCGCCGTCCCCGCCGCGGCGCAGTACATCAAGCCTTATCTCGACGTCACCACCATTCCGCTGGCGCATTTTGCCTCCGCCGAGACCAAGGAACTCAACGCCAAGCAGGAGGCCGATATCGGCTCCCGCATCCGCGGCAATTACGACGAGCGGTTCGCCGACATGGACCGCATGGGCGTCGACGTGCAACTCGTCATGCCGCCGCCGCCGCAGCTTTATCATACGGTGGCGATCGAATACGCGGTGCCGGCCGCGCGCATGATCAACGACGGCGTCGCCGAATTCGTCGCCAAACACCCCGACCGCTTCATCCCCACCGGTACGGTGCCGATGCAGGACGGCAACGAGGCGGCGAAGGAGCTCGAGCGCTGCATGAAGACGCTCGGCTTCAAGGGCGTCGAAATCCTCACCAATGTCGCCGGCCACGAATTGTCCGACACCGCCTTCGCGCCGTTCTGGAAAAAGGCCGAGGAGCTCGACGCGCTTGTCATCATCCATCCCAACGGCTTCACCGAAGGCCAGCGGTTGTCGCGCTTCTACTTCAACAACATCATCGGCAATCCGTTCGAAACCACGCTGGCACTGCACTATCTTATTTTCGACGGCGTGCTCGAGCGCCACCCGAAGCTGAAGATCTTCGCCATGCATGGCGGCGGCTATCTCGGCGGCTATTCCGGCCGCATCGATCACGCCTGGGGTGCGCGCTCGGACTGCCAGGCCGGCCTGCCGAAGCCGCCGACGCATTATTTGAAGCAGGTCTATTTCGACACCGTGGTGTTCACGCCGCTGCAGCTCGAGACGCTGGTCAGGACCTTCGGCGTCGAGCACGTCATCATGGGCACCGACTACCCCTTCGACATGCTGGAAAACGACCCGATCGGCCACCTCAATTCGGTCGCGAGCTTCGATGCGACGACAAAGGCGGCGCTCGCCGGCGGCAATTTGAAGAAATTGCTGGGAATGTGAGGCCTCCCAAATGTCATGCGCGGGCTTGACCCGCGCATCCATGATGGGCAGCAAAGAAGTAAGGACCTATACAAGGCTTGCTTTGCGGCGGCGCCTCATGGATTGCCGGGTCAAGCCTGGCAATGACCGACTCAAGCACCGCGCTCACGCGTGCAGGAAATCGATCACCGCGGTCTCCGAAATTACCGCGGCATTGGTCGAGTGCTGCCCGGCGCGAGCCTGTTCTTCTTGCGTCCGCGCCGCTTGCAGATAGGCGCCGAGATGGCGCGCACGCTCGATGATGCGGACATTTTCGTCGAGCCGCGCCGCTCCGTAACGCTTGAGCGCCGCCTCGACGTCGCTCTCGGCCCGCAGCGCGCTGGCCAGAGCCGCGGCATCGTCCGCCGCCTTGGACACGCCGGCGGCGACGTGCGGGCGCGCGACAAAGGCGGCATCGCCGACGATCGCCACGCGACCGAGACCCATGCGCGGAGATTCCAGATCGTAAATCGGCTGCAGGATCGGCTCCTCGATCAGCCGCACGACCTGGCGGAATTGCGGCGCCAGCAGCCGCTCGGCGTCGCCACGCATCTCGGCGATCGCCTCGCGGCGGATCAGCGGCGGCGGAATCGAAATCGCATGGGTCACCCCGCTGTCGTCGGTGAGCAGCCATTGCAGCTTGGTTGTCTCGTCCGCCGGGCGGTACCAGACGATGTTGTAGCGGCGATGGCCGGGGCGCAGATCGTTATCGGGCCCGGCGACCGGATAGCCGAGAAATTGCTCGCCGGGCGGCAGCCCGAACGTCATGAACGCGAACAGCTCGCGATGCACATCCTCGGGAAAGGCGCTCTCCGCGATCAGCGCGCGCCAGGCGCTGTAGCCGGCATAAAGCGGCGTCACCCTCGGCAGCGCCTGTTGGCGCACGGTGGAACGAATGCCGTCGGCGCCGACCAGCAGATCGGCCTCGATGCTGTCGCCGTCGGAAAAACGGGCAACGACCGAGCTGGCGAGTTGTTCGAACTCCGCAAGCCCGCGGCTACGATGATAGTGCTCGGGCGGGAAGGCGTCGCGCAGCAGCCGGTAGACGCGCTCCCAGGCGGTGAGCACCTGCGGACATTCGTACTCGTCGGTAAGATGGCCTTGCGCATCGAGTATCTTGCGTGTGGTGATGGCGACGCCGAGCGCGTCGGTGGCGAGGCCCAGATTGCGCAGCCGCCCGATCAACTCCTGTTGGGCGACGATGCCGGCGCCGCGGCCGGACAATTCGCTGCCCACCCGCTCATAGATATCGACGTTCCAGCCGATGCTGCGCAGCAA
>DATJYA010000471.1:0-2126 GCA_035499835.1 Pseudolabrys sp. | reverse complement strand
CCGGTGACGACGAGGTTCACCGCTTTCGGGCCCTTGCCTTTCTTGTCGGGTTCGACATCGAAGCTGATGCGCTGGCCTTCATTGAGCGTCTTCATGCCGGCCTGCTCTACCGCTGTGATGTGCACGAACACATCACGGCCGCCGTCATCCGGCTTGATGAAACCATAGCCACGTTCAGTGTTGAAAAACTTCACGACCCCAGTTTGCGCCATCGGGATGTTCCCCTTCCCCGCTACTCGCTCCACCGCCGGCCCCACGCTCGACGGCTCGGCTGGACATTCGCATTCGGGGAAAGCGTCGGCCGTGAATCGGCCTCAGTCACTCCGCCGGCCCCCAACCGGAGGCGGAACGTCACTGCCAATGGTGAAAATAGACACCAAGCCGGGGCCTGTGGAAAGAGGCGGCGGAGATTTCGGCTTACGCCGCCCCGCCTGAGGCCGCCTCCGGCGCCAGCCAATCCACACGGAATCCACCTCTCCCCTGCCGCCCAAGGCGGTCGGCCAGCGCGGGCAAGAGGACGGAAAGCTCGTTTTCCAGCGTCCAGGGCGGGTTGATCAGGACCAGCCCGGAACCGTTGAGCCGGGTCGGGTCGGTGAGCGGGGCGACCGTGAGCTCGGCGCGCAGCATCTTGGCGACCCCCGAGCGGCGCAGGCGCTTGGCCAGCGCGTCCGGCTCGGGACGCCCCTTGATCGGGTACCAGAGGGCGTAGATGCCGGTTGCCCACTTGCGGTGCGCCTCGGCCAACCCGCGCGGCAGCCGTGCGAAGTCGCTGTCTTCCTCGAACGGCGGATCGACTAGCACCAGGCCGCGGCGTTCCGGCGGCGGCACGTAGGCGGCAAGCGCGGTCCAGCCGTCGATCGACAACGTCTTGATGCGGGGGTCGCCGCGCAGATTGCCGGCGAGTGCCTTTGCCGCTTTCGGCTCGAGCTCGCAGGCGATCAGCCGGTCCTGCGGCCGCAGCCAGGCGCGCGCGAGGGCCGGCGAGCCGGGATAGACATTGAGGCGGCCGCGTTCGTTGAGCGCGGCAATGACCTCGAGATAGGGCGCGAGCAGCTCGGCGGCCGGCGGCGGCAACGGCGCCGCCAAGAGGCGTTCGATGCCGTCGTGCCATTCGCCGCCGCGGCTTGCTTCGTCACTTGTCAGATCGTAGAGGCCGGCACCTGCGTGGGTGTCGATGACGCGAAACCCCGCCGGCTTCTCGCGCAGGTAATGCAGGATGCGGCACAACACCGCATGCTTGAACACATCGGCAAAACTGCCGGCATGAAAGGCGTGGCGATAGTTCACTGATTTGCAACACTCCGCGGCACGCCAGTCTATGCCATAAATGCGTTCAGTGTGGCGCGCGGCGCAAGCCGAAATGCGAGCGCGGCTTCACCGCCCGTGCACCGGCCGGCACCCGCCAACGCGGCGGCCGCAGCCGCGCCGCGGCGAACTCCGGGGTAATAGCCGGAACGGCCGCGGCGGCGCGACGCTCACGCCAGTGCCTGACGAGCATCGACAGCATGCGCAGGACGACGTAGGCCGCCGCCAACAGCCCGGCCGCATGCAGCGTCGGCGGCAGCGTCCAGGCCGCCCCTAGTCCAATACCGCCAATGCCGTGCGCGGTCAGCGGCCATAGCGCCAAATAGCTCAAGCCCGCGAACCAGGCCGCAAAGCGGATATAGTCCTTGCATCGATTCATCGGCGTTCCTCCGCCGCCTGAATTTTCCGACATGGCAATCGCGCGCGGAAAACCGCTGCCGCCCCCGGCCGACTATCGCGACCGTCCGCTCGGATTTCACCGCTGATTGCGCGCCGGATAGTTACGGATTTCCCTTTCGAGAATCTTGCGTGAATTCTCGACGCACCGGGGTTATCCCCACGCCACCCGCTGCGATCCTTAGTGGCCGCTTAACGCAATCGCAGAGTCAACGAGCGTTATCCCCGAAATCCGGAACCGCCTTTTCGCGAGCGCGCCCGGAACAAACTATTGAGCCGACGCGTGCGCGCTGCGCATCGCCGGCATTTCGACTTTCTCGCGCGTGCAGGCATGACGCACGACGTCCGGGCAGGCGTGAAACGAAAAATCCTTACCCATGCAGAGCCGCACTTCGGTCAGCCGCGTCTTGTTGCAGCCCACCGCC
>DATJYA010000470.1:0-3597 GCA_035499835.1 Pseudolabrys sp. | reverse complement strand
GGCCCGCGCGGCGCCATGGCCGAGAACGTCGCGGTCGGCTGCAAGAGCGAAGCCTGCGCGCGCGAGGTCTGGATGAATTCGCCGCCGCATCGCGCCAACATGATGCTCGGCGGCTGCCAGGCGGTCGCCTCGGCGGTGTCGAAATCTGGCCGCCGTTACTGGGCGATGGAGATCGGCGGTAGCGCCGCCGTCAGCCGCCGCGGCGCACGCGTTTATGCCGGCCCGGCCGTCGATCGCGAAACCGGACGTTAGACAGCGCGGGAAAAACAAAACGGCGCCCGGCATGAGCCGCGCGCCGTTCGTTTTCAGATTCTGCGATTGTTACTTGGTGGCTGACGCCAGAGTAAGACGCTGGCTGTTGGTATCGCGGCCGAGCAGGGTGTCGAGGCTGAAGGCGCCGGGGCCCATCGCCGCGATGTTGAGGAAGATGAAGCTGAACAGGATGGCCGCATCGCCGCCGTTGATGACCGGATAGAAGCTCGCCGGCGCGTGGAACAGCCAATAGCCGACCGCCATCTCGCCGGAGGCGATGAACGCGGCGGCCCGCGAATAGAGGCCGACGATCAGCAATACGCCGGTGACGATCTCGATTACGCCGCCGACGCCGAACACGCTCATGAGCGGCTGCAGGCCCGGCTGCGCGCCAGCCGGAAAGCCGACGGTCTTGACCAGGCCGTGAGCGAGAAACAAGGCGCCCGAGACGACCCGCAATGCGGCAAGCGTATAGGGCGCAAGCTGCGCTTCCAGTGACTTCAACATGGCATTTCTCCTTCGAATGGTTTGGCGGCCAATTCGCCGCGACCGGGGGAAAATGCCCCTTTTCGCATTTGTTGATAATCCATCTATTTATTGATAGATTATTTCCAATATGGAAATTATTGCATGGACAGGCTCGAAGAACTGCGGGTTTTCATTGCGGTCGCCGATTTGCAGGGCTTCGCGCAGGCCGCGCGCCGGCTCGGCATTTCGCCGGCACAGGCGTCGAAGCTGATCGCCCGGCTGGAGAGCCGCCTCAACGCCCGCCTGCTCAACCGCACGACGCGCAGCGTTTCGCTGACCGACGGCGGCCGCGCTTTCCAGGCCCGCGCACGCGCGTTGATCGAGGACTTCGAACAGCTTGAAAAGTCTGTACAGGAAACGGCAACGCCACGCGGTCTTTTGAAGATCAGCGTGCCGGTCTCTTTCGGCATGCAGCTTGGCCCCGTGCTGCTCGATTTCGCCGCTGCCTATCCGGATGTCGGGCTCGAGGTCTCGGTCACCGACCGCATGGTCAATCTGGTCGACGAGGGGCTGGACGCGGCCGTGCGCATCGGCACGCTGGCGGATTCCTCGCTGGTGGCACGCAAGCTTGCCAGCGTCGGCGCGCTGACCGTTGCGTCGCCGGACTATCTCGCCAAGCGCGGAACGCCGCGCGAGCCCGGCGAGCTGGACCGCCATGAAGCGATCCTCGACCTCAATGCGGCGGATCCCGGCGTCTGGTTTTTCGGCAAGGGTGAAGACCGCATCAGTGTGAAGATCGGCGGGCGGCTACGCTTCGCCAATCCCTATATCTGCGTTGCCGCGGCCGCAGCCGGTTTCGGCATCGCCCGCGTTCCGGCCTTCGCGGCGGCCGACGAGCTGCGCTCAGGCCGTGTCATGACCCTGCTGAAAAAGCATGAACCGGAGCCCGTAAGCATGTACGCGGTCTATCCGCATGCCCGGCATCTGGCGTCGAAAGTGCGCGCGTTCGTCGATTTCCTCGTCGGCCGCCTTAGCGGCGCGGCCTGGGATTGACGCTGAGCAGCATTCATGCCGCTCGCTGCACATCCATCGACCGCGCAGCGCGTTCCGCCAGTTTCTCGCGGATCTTGCGCGGCACCTGTCGGTGCGATTTGGCGCGCGGATAGGGCAGCTCGACGGCCGCCTCGCCGTCATGACGAAGGGCGTCGAATTCCTGCCAGTTGTCGAAGGCGCGGCGGCCGTCATTGTCGATGAAGGTTTCCGCCGGCGTATTCTCGGCCAGGATCAGCGAGTGATCGCCAGTTTCGACGTGATAGTAGGCGAATTGCGCCGGCACATTGTGCTCGCGCACGATCGATGAGCCGTTTACCAGCGCGCCGGCATGTGCGAGCACGCCGTCGAGGAAAATGGCGTGATCGGGCGACAGCAAGAGATCGCGCGCCGGACTATTGTCGCCAAGCGCGCCGGCCTTGATGCGGATCGGCAGGAAGCGCAGCGGATCGGCAAACCTGGCTGAAACGATGCGCCGGCCGATCCAGATTGCCGGCACGGCGCGGCCGTCGGCCGTCGCCACGAGCGTGCCGCGTGAAAGTCGCTCGACCGGAATCTCGCCGTCGGCAGTGCGGATCAGCGTGCCGGCCAAGAAGCATTGCGGCGCCAGATCGTAGCCCAGGGCGTTCATCAAAGTGACGTCGTCTGGCGACAGCGCATTGATCACGCCCGGGCTGCCGGCGGCGTTGAAAGCATCGTGGCCGCCGGGCGCCGGACCCGAGCTCCAGTCGCCCAGATCGCCGTTGTTGACCGCATTATTCCAGTTGCCGAGATTGGTCGTGCCGCCATCGATGGAGAAATACGGCGAAGTGCCGTTATCGCTGCTGAGATCACGCTGGCCGGCAGACGAATAGCGGAACAGGTCCATCAGCGAATAAGCGCCGCGGCCGATATCGGAAACGCGTCCGAGGATTTCAGTGATCTCGTGTTCGGCGACGCCGACGAAATAATACTGGTCGAATGCCGGCGTCGCGGTTGGGGAGAAAGACCAGATGCCGGGATCGGCGGCAAAGCCAACGTAACCGTCGACCGCCGGGGGATGCAGGCCCAGCGGCAGTCCCAGCGCCTTGGCTTCGGCGTCGGAAATCGTGAAGGTGTTTTTGTCGGTCGGATTGGTGGCGGGAAGCGTGGAAGCCGCGGCAAGCTGGGAGGGATCGCCGGACGCATTGGCGGTATTGGTCAGCGCGTTGCGGATCTGGCTGTAGCTGTAACTCGCGACGTTCGAGATGCTCTCGCCGAGCGCATTTGCATCCAGCGCGTGTCCGGCGACTTCGCCCCAGCCGACGTCGATGTTGATGGTTATCGGGTTGGTGAAGAGGTTATCGAAGAGATTGACGACGTAATCGACGGCGCTTTCGATTTCGGACGCGACCGAGGCTTGTAGGACGCTGGTGTCCCAGGTGACGTTGATCTGCATCGCTCGCCTACCATGTTACTCCGGCGCTCGGCGCCGTTCGATGCCGACAAGTCTAGATTGTTTTTTGCGAAGGCGGATTTTGTCTCCAAGGCTCCTCTACAACAGCTTAATATTCGCATTTTGAATCAAACTGCTATCGCATGAAGCGCCCGAGCGAGCAGCCTCCGCGGCAAAATTGCGTGAGCGCGGATGGAACTCGCGAACCGCGCGGCGCATTTATTTGGAGCGCGCGCCACAGTGCGGCCACCATTTGATGGCCGCCTCTGAGTTCTGACAACTCAATCGAAGCCCCAGTCGTGGCAATGGAGCGATCGAATGATGGAATACTTTTTCGATGGAATCCTCACAGCAATAATGCCGTCGATGGTCGTCGTCGCCTGGCTCGCGTGGCGCGCCCCGGTCGTCGACTC
>DATJYA010000469.1:0-5134 GCA_035499835.1 Pseudolabrys sp. | reverse complement strand
TCGGCAAGTTCCAGATCGTCGGGCGTGCCGTAACGGGTGCAAAGCAGGGCTTTCATGGGACCAAAGGGTTGGATGAGACGAGCAGGGAGCCACGCTTTTAGCACGCGCTGCGAGGCCTTTCTTCGCCTTCACATTGCCGATTTTCGCACGTATGACTGGCAGCGGGGGATACTGCTAAACAGCGAAAGACGACGGCAATGTCGTCATCCAAAACAACCGGTAGGGCCCGATGACGAAGACGTTTTGGCGACGCCCCGCGGTCGCATTCGTGGCGGGCACCTTGCTGTGTGGTGCCGCAGCGCTGGCGCAGGATAAGCCGGCCCAGCCGGCTCAACCGAGCAAGCCGGCGGCGCCGAAAGCGGCAAAGCCCGCGGCAGCGAAGCCTGCGGCTCAGGCCAAACCGAAAAGCGATCCGACCGAGCAGGCGGTCCTGCTCGGCCAGTTCGGCGACTGGGGCGCCTACACGGCGTCTCCGGGCGGCAAGAAAATCTGCTTTGCGCTGGCCAAGCCGGCGTCGGCGCTGACGGAGCCGGCGGGACGCAAGCGCGATCCGTCCTACGCCTTCGTCTCAACGCGGCCGGCGGAGAAAGTGAAGAACGAGGTGTCGGTCATCGTCGGCTATCCGCAGAAGCCGGGCGTCGATGCTGCGGCGACCATCGGCTCCGCCTCTTACGTGATGTACACGCAGAACGACGGCGCCTGGGTGAAGAATGCCGCCGAGGAGGCGCAGATGGTGGACGCCATGCGCAAGGGCTCCGATCTGGTGGTCAAGAGCATGTCCGCGCACGGCACCAAGACCACCGACACCTATTCGCTCAAGGGCGTCGCCGAGGCACTCGACAAGGTGGCCGAGGAGTGCAAATAGCCCCTAGGGCTATTACATTAGGGCGGCGCCACTTGCGTAAACCTATCCCCTCATGGTGAGGAGCGCCAAAGGCGCGTCTCGAACCATGAGGCTATTTGGCCGACCTCACCCTTCGAGACGCCGCGCTTTGCGCGGCTCCTCAGGATGAGGCGGAGCAGGACATGAGTCTGGCTGAGAGCTTCGCAATCGAAAAAACGCCGCTCGAGCGTTACGTGGCGCCGGAGAAGCCGTCGCTCGTCGGCTTGACGCGCATGCAGCTTGCCGATGCGCTGGGAGAACTCGGCGTGCCGGAAGCGCAGCGCAAGATGCGCGTGCAGCAGCTCTGGCACTGGATCTATTTCCGCGGGACGATCTCGTTCGCTGCCATGAGCAGCGTGTCGAAGGAACTGCGCGCGGCGCTTGCCGAGCGGTTCACGCTCGATCGCCCCGAGGTCGTCGCCGAGCAAATCTCGGTCGACGGCACGCGCAAATGGCTGCTGCGGCTGCCGGGCGATCCGGACAGCGGCCTGCCGCACGACGTCGAGTGCGTCTATATCCCCGACACCGACCGCGGCACGCTGTGCGTTTCCAGCCAGGTCGGCTGCACGCTCAATTGCTCGTTCTGCCACACCGGCACGCAGCGGCTGGTGCGCAATCTCACCGCCGGCGAGATCGTCGGCCAGGTGATGATGGCACGCGACCGGCTCGGCGACTGGCCCTCTCCTTTTGTCCCTCCCCTGAAAGGGGAGGGTCGCCCGCCGAGCGTAGCGGAGGCGGGCGGGGTGGGGTCGGACTCGATGACGACCCCACCCGGCTCCCCCCGATCAAGTCGGGGGTCGCCACCCTCCCCCTCCGGGGGAGGGATGAGAAAGATCACCAACATCGTGATGATGGGCATGGGCGAGCCGCTCTACAATCTCGACGCCGTGCGCGACGCGCTGCTCATCGTCGCCGACGGTGAAGGCATCGGCATTTCCAAGCGGCGCATCACGCTTTCCACCTCCGGCGTGGTGCCGGAGATCGAGCGTGCCGGCCGCGAAATCGGCTGCATGCTGGCGGTGTCGCTGCACGCGGTGCGCGACGAGCTGCGCAACGAGCTGGTGCCGCTCAACCGCAAATACCAGATCGCCGAATTGCTCGAGGCCTGCCGCAACTACCCCGGCGTCTCCAACGCCAGGCGCATCACCTTCGAATACGTCATGCTCAAGGGCGTCAACGATTCCATCGCCGACGCCAAGGCGCTGGTGCGGCTGCTCAAGGGCATTCCGGCCAAGATCAATCTCATTCCCTTCAATCCCTGGCCGGGCAGCAAATACGAATGTTCCGACTGGGAGCAGATCGAGAAATTCTCGCAGGTCGTGTTCGACGCCGGCTATGCCTCGCCGGTGCGCACGCCGCGCGGCCGCGATATTCTCGCCGCCTGCGGCCAGCTCAAGAGCGCGACGGAAAAGCTCTCGGCGCGTGAGCGCATGGCGCTGCGCGCCATGGCAATGACGGATTAGCCGATGGCGATCATCGGCCGCATCGTCGTGATCTTCTTCGCGCTCATCGTCGCCATCATGATTGCGGGCGTCGTTCTTGCCATCGGCATCGTGGCGCCGGACTGGCCGGGGCTCGATTCCGATCCGGTCGAGCGCATGATGTTCTTCGCCGTATCGTTTTTTGCGACCAGCTATATCGGCGGCACGGCTTTCGTGCCGGCACTGCTGCTGATCCTGCTCGCCGAAATCGCGCGCATGCGCAGCATCATTTATTTCGGCGTCGCCGGGGCCGTTGTGGGCTTGACCTCCTACTACGGCTCCGACGTCGAATTTCGGCTGGAGAACACCACCGATGTCGTGCCGGTCAACCATCCGCTGCAGCTTGCCGCGGCCGCCGGGATCGTCGGCGGGCTTGCCTATTGGCTGATCGCCGGCCGCAGTGCCGGGCGCTGGCGCGAGCCGGTGCCGCCGGCGGCCTAGCGGCGCGCCCAGGCCAGCGCCGCTTCGAGACGGTCGTTGCCCCAGAACAGTTCGCCGTCGGCGGTGACGAAGCTCGGCGCGCCGAAAATGCCGATGCGCTGTGCTTCCTCGATTTGGCCGCGCAATCGGGCCTTGTTCTCCGCGGTTTGCGCTTGTTCCAGCACACGCACGGCGTCGAGCTTGAGCTCGCCGAGGAGGCCCGACACCACATCGGAATCGCCGATATTTCTCCCTTCGCCGAATTCGGCGCGATAGACCGCGCGGGAAAAGTCCTCGCCCCAGCCATCGGCAAAGCCGATCAGCGCCACGCGTGCCGCCAACAGGCTGTTCTGCGGAAACGGCTCGACCCGCCGCAGCGGCAGGCCGAGGCCCTGGCAGATGCGCTCGAGGTCGCGCCACATATAGCGCCCCTTGTCCGGATAGAGATTGAACGGCGACGTGCTCCAGCCTTGCGATTGAAAGATCGGCCCGAGCAGAAGCGGCCGCCAGCGTACGGTGACGCCGGCAGCGTTTGCCAGCGCGCCGATCCGCGCCGCCGCCGGGTAGGAATAGGTCGAGGCGTATTCGAGCCAGAAATCGAGCATCGCCGGTTTGGCCATGGCGGGACTATAGCGCGGCGCCGGTGACGCCGCCTTTCCATTTCCGCAAGCCTCGGCTAGATCGGCGGCCGCATGAACAGAACAGGGCTGATCGTTGCGCTCGCCATTGCGGCCGTCGTCGGCGTGGTGTTCGGGCTGTTTCCGCAGCTTGATCTGCGTATCTCGCGGCACTTCTACGAGTATGTCGATGCCGGCCACAACGCATTTGCCTGGCGCATCAGCCCGCCGGCGATGCTTGCCCGCGATATCGGCCTCTGGATCGGCACGCTGCTGATTGCGCCGGCGGTGGCGGCGCTGGTGATCAAGCTCATTTCCCCGCGGCGCAAGCTTTTGGTCTCGGGCCGCGCCATCGTATTCCTGATCGCGACCATGGCGCTGGGGCCGGGCTTGCTGGTCAACGTCGTGCTCAAGGAGCACTGGGGCCGGCCGCGGCCGATCGACGTGACCCAGTTCGGCGGCGAGCAGCACTTCGTGCCCTGGTGGGATCCGCGCGGCGATTGCCCAGGCAACTGCTCATTTGTCTCCGGCGACGTTTCCGGCGCCGTGTGGACGATCGCGCCGGCGGCGCTGGCGCCGCCGCAATGGCGCGCGCTCGCCTATGGCGCGGCGCTGGCGCTCGGCGTCGGCATGGGCGTGCTGCGCGTCATGGCCGGCGGTCATTTTGTCACCGACGCGGTGTTCGCCGGCGTATTCACCTTCCTCATCGTGTGGGTCGTCTATGCCTTGATTTATCGCTGGGCGAAGACACGGCTCAGCGACGAAGCGATCGAAGGCGCGATCGAAAAATTCAGCCTTGCCTGCCGCGACGCCCTGCGGTGGCTCGGTCACCGAGCCGCCAATGAAATCGCCGGCCCCGAGCCCGGCGAGGATAACGACAACCTCAAGCGTCGGCGCGGCTGGTGGTAGCCGGCTGGTGGCGCGGGCGCTTTTGCGGCAGCATGTTCCCGGCGCGCGTCATGGCTGCCAGTGTCGGCGCGCGGGAGCATTGGTGACGAAGCGCCGGCAGAATGCCGGGTGGCAGAAGTCGGGCCGGAGGGCATATGGCGGATACGACGAAAGATCGCGTGAAACGCGTGCTGCACGTGAAAATGCGGGCTTTGGGCGATCCGAAGCAGATTCTCGGATTGATGAAGAGCGCGACGCCGTTCTACCGCTCGTTCGGCGGCACCAAATTCCGCTTCCTGCAGAACGTGGACGATCCCGCCCGCATCCTGATCGAGGTCGAGTACGAGGCCGACGCCGCCATCGAGCTCAACCGGCAGAAGATTGCCAGCGACCCGGCCGTGCGCACTTTTCTTGAAGGCTGGCGGCAGTTGCTTGCCGGCACCGCGGAAATGGACGTCTACGACGACGTCACCGCGTAACGCGCGCCCGCGCTAGAATTCGCCGGAGCGGCCCCCTATAGTCCGCGCGCTTTCAGGAATTCAAGGACGGCCGGCACCAGCGGCCGGGATTGCATGGCAAAAGCATCGCCCAAGAAAGTCGTGCTCGCCTACAGCGGCGGACTCGATACCTCGATCATCTTGAAATGGCTGCAAACCACGTACGGCTGCGAGGTGGTGACCTTTACCGCCGATCTCGGCCAGGGAGAGGAGCTCGAGCCGGCGCGCAAGAAGGCCCTGCTCCTCGGCATCAAGCCGGAAAACATCTTCGTCGAGGATCTGCGCGAGGAATTCGTGCGCGATTACGTGTTTCCGATGTTTCGCGCCAACACGGTCTATGAGGGGCAA
>DATJYA010000468.1:0-3039 GCA_035499835.1 Pseudolabrys sp. | reverse complement strand
GCATCTCCTCGCGGATCGATTCCAGCGTGTCGTCGAGACCGGCGGAGCCAACGGTGGCGTTGTGGTTCGACTTCATCAGCTCGATGACGCGGGCGCGCCGCTCGGCCGTGTTGCCGGTCTCGATCAGCGTTTCGATCGTCGAGTCAAAGCGCGCCGCGACTTGCGATGGCGACAGGCCGAAATCGCCCGGCCGCACGATCTCGCCCTGGCTCATCGGAATGCCGCCGGCGATCTGCGACAGGCATTCGCCGATGCCGATGCGTACCAGATGCTCCTCGAGTTCGCCGAAGGCCCCTTTGGCGGTCATGCGCTCGGCGTAAACGGCGAGCTGGCGCACCGCCTCGACATAAGTAGCGAGCCAGGCGAGCCCGTGCACCGCCCGCTGCTCGCGGTCGAAATTACGGCCGACCACACGGTCTTCGACCACGACCTTATCGCGCACCTTACGCACGGCGTCGGCAAGCAGCGCATCGAGAGCGCCGGTCGCCGTTTGGGCTAGATCCACAAGTTCGCGTTCAACAGCGGTTCGGGAGGCGGCGAGCGGCATTGGCACCCTCGGGGGAAACGGCGATTGCTGAGCTCCGGCTGATGGCCAGTTTACGTGTGCAGTGCACAAAAGCAAAGCGCGCCCATAAATTGGGCTTTCCATGTGCCTAGCGATGCGGATTTCCGAGCAAAATTCAGTGCAATTCCAACAATATTAACCAATTCACGCTTTCCTGACGGTGATACCGCCGAACAGCCAGAACCTCTGGCGAGACCTGATCCGGTTGCCATGCAACTCAGCCAATTTTCGCAGCCGTTGAAATGGCTGCCCCGAATGGTTGGCTCATTGTCGGTGCGCACGCGCATTGTCGTGCTGGCGCTGATCCCGGTTATCGGCTTTGCCGCCAACGGATTGACTTACGTATCTGGCGAACACGACGTCAGCACCGCGTTTGCGGCCGCCCAGCGGGCGCGGTCGACGAGCGACGCCAGCCGCGATTTCAAGAGCGCGATCGCATCGCTGCGGATCGTCGTGAAGGATTTTAACGTCGCGCCGAGCCAGGACCTGGTGACGAAGTTCGCGCAGGAGCACGCCTTCGCAATGCGGAGTCTCGACAAGATCGCGGCCACTGTCGATCCCGAGACCGCCCGATCGATCAATGGGCTGCGCGCCGACATGCTGTCGCTTCGCGACAACTACTACGTCATGCTACGCGAGCAGGAAGTCCTCGGCTTCGACGAGAGCTCGGGTTTGCGCGGCAAGCTTCGCGAAGCCGACTATGCGGTCGAGCGCATCATCAACGAGAACATGTCGTGGGTGGCGCAGACTGACGCCAACAGACTGATGATGCTGCTGTTGATCATGCGGCATCACGAGGCCGAATACCGGCTTACGCAGACCGAACTTTCCCGTCAGCAGTTTCTGGCCACCTATCGCAAGTTCACCGACACTTTCGCGAATATCGACGGCACGCCGGAGATGAAGGGAAGCCTCGAGAGCCAGGTGAAGCTCTATGCTGACACGTTCGCGCAATGGGTCGAAGTCACCGACCGGGCGCATCCACTGAGCAAGCTCATTGATATCGACAGCCAGAACATGCTGCCGCGCGCCGATGCCGTTATCGTGTCGGCAAACGACTCTGCAGCGCGCGCCTCCGAGACGCTTGCCGCCTCGCAGCATCACACGCGGGCCGGCATCGTTGCCGTCGGCGCCGCGATGGTGCTGCTCGGCGTTGGCCTTAGTTGGCTGATCGGGCGCAGCATCAGCCGGCCGCTTACCGGGCTTGCCGCGGCGATGAAGCGGCTCGCCGCCGGCGACACCGCGGCGCGTATTCCGGCCACGCAGGCCCGCGACGAGATCGGCGACATGGCCCGCACCGTGATCGTCTTCCGCGACACCATGCTCGAGCGCGAGAAGCTTGCACAAACGCAGGCCGAAACAAGCCGCGCGCGCGAGCAGCGCAGCGACACGATTGCAATGACGATTTCGCACTTCAACAATTCGGTCGGCAATACGTTGGCCAAATTGCGCGCCGCCTCGCTCAAACTGGAGATGAGCTCCGGCGATCTCAACAAATCGGCGGACGAGATGTCGACCGAAGCGCTGGCCGCGGAACGGCGCGTCACCGCGGCGTCCGACAATGTCACCAACGCCGCCGGTTCGGTCGAGGAACTGGCCGCCTCGATCGGCGAGATCGCCACGCAAGCCGCAAAATCGACCGACGTCGCCGGCCGCGCGGTATCGGAAGCCCAGCGCACGGTCGCGACCATGTCAGAACTCGGCAATGCCGCGACCCGCATCGGCGAAGTGGTCGGCCTCATCCAGGCCATCGCCGGGCAGACCAATTTGCTGGCGCTCAATGCCACAATTGAGGCCGCGCGCGCCGGCGAAGCCGGGCGCGGCTTTGCCGTGGTCGCCTCCGAAGTCAAATCTCTCGCGGGGCAAACCGCCAAGGCGACCGAAGAGATCGCCGAACAGATCGGATCGATCCAGTCGGCCGCTGCCGATGCGGCGCAGGCGATCGAGCAGGTCAACGCCATCATCCGCGACATGTCCGCAATTGCCACGACGGTGGCCGCCACCGTCGACCAGCAGAACGCCGCCGTCTCCACGATCGCCGAAGGCGTCAACCGTGCCTCCGACGAAGCGCGCAACGGCGCCGAGGCGATGAGCCGGGTGGCCGAGGTGACCGCCGATGCCCGCGGTACGGCAGCCGACGTGAAGAACCTCGCCGACTCGGTCGCCATCGAGGCCGAGAGCCTGGAAGCGGAAGTGCGGCAATTCCTCACCAACGTGCAGGCGGCCTAGGCTTTATCGCCGCCGTCCCAGGGGCGCGGGCTCTGACGCCGCTTGCAAAACCGGCCGCGATAACCAATCTCAAACGGCTGACATTGCGCGGGGCCCCATATTTTGCGCGTCCTCAAAATCTCGCTGTCGGTAGCCGTTAACGCGTTTCGGCATTTTCTCGCCGACGACGGCTGGGCGATCGCCAGCCACATCGCGCTGTCGACGCTGATGGCGCTGTTTCCGTTCCTGATCGTGGTCACCGCGCT
>DATJYA010000467.1:0-2358 GCA_035499835.1 Pseudolabrys sp. | reverse complement strand
GCCCGGTTGGGGGCGCCATAGCGCCGGGGATGGCACTGCGCGCCGGTTGCGGCATCTGGGAGTTTATTGAGGTGGCATTGCGGATGCCGACGGCGGGAAGATACGCGTGAACTCTGTTCCACCGCAAAATGGCAATGGCCGCCAGCCGTCCACGCAGCCCACACAGGCATCGGCGCGGGCGGGCGCTGCGCCGTCCCCTGGTGCGCCGTCGGCGTCGGCAAACGCGCAGCCGGCTCCTCAACGTCCACCGCTCAGTCCGCGCAGCCCGCGCGAAGCGCTGGCGCCGCAACGCATACCGGTGCCCGCACGCTCGCGGCGCGCGCGGCATCCGCTGATCGTTGCCGGCAACGCGGCGTTCACGCTTCTGGTGCTCATTGCCATCGCGGTAGGGGCCGCCATTTATTTCGGCAAGGAGCGCTTCGACGCTCCGGGGCCGCTGGCCGAGGACAAGGTGGTCGATATTCCACGCGGGCTCGGCATTCGCGATATTTCCGCGCTGCTCGAGCGCAACGGCGTCATCGACCAACCCTGGGTGTTCATGGGCGGCGTGCTGGTGCTGAAAGCGCGCGGCGGCCTCAAGCACGGCGAATATCAATTCACCAAGCATGCCAGCCTCGCCGACGTCGTCGACACGATCATCGATGGCCGCGTGGTGCAGCATTCGCTCACGGTTGCGGAGGGCTTAACTTCGCAGCAGATCGTCGCGCACCTTCTCGAGAACGACGTGCTCGAAGGCCAGATCAAGGAAATTCCGCGCGAAGGCACGCTGCTGCCGGAAACCTATAGGTTCACCCGCGGCATGACGCGCGAGCAGATGCTTCAGCGCATGCAGCGCGACGATCAGCGCGTGCTGCAGGAGGTCTGGGAGCATCGCATGGCCGATCTGCCGCTGAAGACGCCGGACCAGCTGGTCACGCTGGCGTCCATCGTCGAGAAGGAAACCGGCCGCCCGGACGAGCGCTCGCGCGTCGCCTCGGTGTTCATCAACCGCCTCAAGAGCAAGATGAAGCTGCAGTCGGACCCGACCATCATCTACGGCCTCGTCGGCGGCAAGGGCTCCCTCGGTCGTCCGATCATGAAGAGCGAAATCGAGCAGCGCACGCCCTACAATACCTATGTCATCGACGGCCTGCCGCCGGGCCCGATCGCCAATCCCGGTCGCGCCTCGCTGGAGGCCGTCGCCAATCCGGCGCGCACCAAGGACCTCTATTTCGTCGCCGACGGCACCGGCGCCCACATCTTCTCGGAAACCTACGAGCAGCATCAGAAGAACGTGACGCGGCTGCGGGCGCTTGAGCGTTCCGACTCGACACCGCCGGCCGACCCGCCGGCGAGCCCCGCCAAGCAGTCGCCGCGCTGACGATCGGCTGTCCCTTGTGAGCCTATCGGCGCGCCGCTAAGGTCGCGCCAACCTTCGTAGTCCACGCGAGACGAAACCCGATGGCCTTGTCGAGCATGACCGGATTTGCTCGCAGCCATGGAGTCGCGGGCTCCTATGCCTGGGCCTGGGAGATCAAGTCGGTCAATGCCAAGGGTCTCGATCTGCGGCTGCGGCTGCCGCCCGGCTGGGACGTGATCGAAGTGCCGGCGCGCGGCCGCGCCGCAGAGAAACTGTCGCGCGGCACCGTCTACGCCAATCTTACCGTCGATCGTAAAGGCGTGGCGCCTGCCGTCAAAATCAACGAGCCGGTGCTCGCCGCCGTGCTGGCGACCCTGAAAGACCTGAGCGGCAAGATCGATGCCGCACCGCCGACGCTTGACGGCGTGCTCGCGCTCAAAGGCATCATCGAGGTTACCGAGACCGACGAGAGCGAAGACGAACGCAGCGCGGCCGAAGCAGCGATCGTTGCCGGTTTCGACAAGGCGCTCGGCGAACTCGTCGCCATGCGCCGCGCCGAGGGCGAGACGCTGGGACGTTTGTTGGCGGCGCGGCTCGCCGACATCGCCGCGCTCACGGCGCGCGCGGAAGCAGCCCCCGGCCGCAAACCGGAGGCGATCAAGGCTCGTTTGGTCGAGCAGGTAGCGACGCTGCTGGCGGCCTCCGAGCGCTTCGACAGCGACCGCCTGCATCAGGAAGCGATCCTCATCGCCACCAAAGCCGATATTCGCGAGGAACTCGACAGGCTCGTCGCGCATGTCGCGGCGGCGCAAAAGCTCCTTGAAGGCGGCGGCGCGGTCGGCCGGCGCCTCGATTTCCTGGCGCAGGAGCTCAACCGAGAATCGAATACGCTCACCGCCAAGGCCAACGACGCCGATCTCACGACCATCGGGCTCGAGCTCAAGAGCGTGGTCGAGCAATTCCGCGAGCAGGTGCAGAATCTGGAATGAGCCACCCAGTCGCCGCCATGAACCAGGATC
>DATJYA010000466.1:0-3066 GCA_035499835.1 Pseudolabrys sp. | reverse complement strand
CCCCTCGACGTTTTGTTGAACTAAGGCGCGCCTGATCCCGAAAAGTGGGAACCGGTTTTCGGATAAGATCACGCGCCACTGGACTTAACGAGCCATGCACCATTTTGCCTATCGCAACGGTGTGCTGCACGCCGAGGCGGTCAGTCTCGACGCGCTCGCGCAAAATGTCGGGACGCCGTTCTATTGCTATTCCACCGCGACGCTGACGCGGCATTACCAGGTGTTCGCCGCCGCTTTCGCCGATGTCGACGCGCTGGTCTGCTACGCCATGAAGGCGAACTCCAACCAGGCGGTCATCGCGACGCTCGCCAAACTCGGCGCCGGCGCCGACGTCGTCTCCGGCGGCGAGCTCAAGCGCGCGCGCCTTGCAGGAATCCCAGCCGACAAGATCATGTTCTCCGGCATCGGCAAGACAGCGGCCGAGCTGGCGCTCGCAATCGACGAGAACATTCTCTGCATCAATGTTGAATCCGAGCCGGAACTGGAGATGCTGTCGTCCATCGCGGCAGGAAAAGGGCGGACGGCGCTTATTTCCGTACGCGTCAATCCCGATATCGACGCCAAGACCCACCACAAGATCGCGACCGGCAAGGCGGAAAACAAATTCGGCATCCCGATCAGTCGCGCCCGCGAGGTCTATGCGCTGGCGGCGAAGCTGCCCGGCGTCAAGGCGACTGGCGTTGATATGCACATCGGCAGCCAGATCACCGATCTCGATCCGTTCGGCAATGCGTTTGCGCTGCTCGCCGATTTCGTGCGCACCTTGCGCAGCGATGGCCACACGATTTCGCATATCGATCTCGGCGGCGGCCTCGGCATTCCCTATCGCGACGACAACGAGCCGCCGCCACATCCGGAGGAATACGCCAAGCTGGTCAAGCGCGCGACGCGTGACCTCAATTGCCGGCTGACCTTCGAGCCGGGCCGGCTGATCGTCGGCAATGCCGGTATCCTGGTCACGAGGGTTCTCTTCGTGAAGCACGGCGAGGCCAAGAATTTCGTCGTCGTCGACGCGGCGATGAATGATCTCATTCGCCCGACGCTTTATGACGCCTACCACCAGATCCGGCCGGTCAAGGAGGTGGGCGCCGGCAAGCGCATCCACGCCGACGTGGTCGGGCCGGTCTGTGAAAGCGGAGATTTCCTGGCACGTGACCGCGACATGGCCGAGCCAAAATCCGGCGACCTGCTCGCCGTCATGACGGCCGGCGCCTATGGGGCGGTGCAGGCGGGAACCTACAATACCCGTCCGTTGTTGCCGGAAGTGCTGGTCAAGGGCGGGGAATGGGCGTTGGTCCGGCCCCGCCTTGAAACTGACCAAATAATTGCGCTCGATCGCATGCCGGCTTGGTTTTAGGCGCATTTCTGGGTGCATAGCCTGGGAATTGCCTGCATGTTAACCTGCGATTCTGCCGGGCCTTAAGCCACGGAGCGGTTTTTGGACAATTTGGGCGACAGCACCCCCGAGCCGGAACAGCCGATCCGGGTACTATTGGCGCGCGCCCTGCAACGGGCGCGCGGCAGCCTGCTATGGGAGCGCCTGTGGCCGGCCTTGGCGGGCCTGCTGACCGCGGTCGGCCTGTTTCTGGCATTTTCCTGGGCGGGACTGTGGCTGGCTTTGCCGCCGCTCGCCCGCGCCATCGGCCTGTTCCTGTTCGTGGCCATCATCGCCATCGCCGCGCTGCCGCTGATCCGGCTGCGCTGGCCCAGCGTCCACGACGGGTTGCGCCGCCTCGACCGCGGCAGCGGCGAGCCGCACCGGCCGGCAAGCACGATCGCCGACGAAATCGCCGCCAACCAGTCCGACCCCGTCGCCCAGGCGCTCTGGCGTGCCCACGTCGAGCGGGCGCTGATGTCGGCGCGCAAGCTGAAGGCCGGCTGGCCGCGGCCGAGATTGAGCCTGCGCGACCCGATGGCGCTGCGCGCGCTGGTCTTGATCCTAGTGGTGGCGAGCTTTTCTGCCGCAAGCGGCGACCGCATCAAGCGCATCACCGCCGCCTTCGACTGGCAGGGCGTGGTCGCGCCGGCCAATTTCCGCGTCGATGCCTGGGTGACGCCGCCGGTCTATACCGGCCGCCCGCCGGTCATGTTGGCCGGCCTGCGGCCAGGCGAAGCCGCACAGCCCGCCGGGCCGGTCGCGGTCCCGGTCGGCAGCCAGCTCGTGGTGCGCGCGACCGGCAATGTGCATTTCGATGTCGCGCACAAGGGCGGGCTTGAGGATGCGGCGCCCGATGCGCATGCGGCCCTGCCGGCGGGGACCGAAGAGCGCCGTTTCGTCATCAAGGGCGACGGTTCGGCGTCGATGCGCGGCGTCGTCGGCACCGACCTGATCTGGAATTTCACCGCGGTTCCTGACCGCCCCCCGACCATTGCGCTGATCAAGGAGCCGCAGCGGCAGGCGCGCGGCGCGCTGCGCCTCGATTACAAGGTCGAGGACGATTACGGCGTCGTCAGCGCGCAGGCCACCTTTGCGCGCAAGCCCGACCCGAACGCGGCAAAGCCGGCGCATCCGCTGTTCGAAGCTCCGAATTTCGCGCTGACGCTGCCGCAGGCGCGCGCGCGGGCCGGCGAAGCGCAGACCACGCACGATCTCACCGAGCATCCGTGGGCCGGCAGCGAAGTGACGATGACACTGGTCGCGCGCGACGAAGCCGGCAACGAAGGCCGCAGCGAGACGAGGGACGTCGAGCTGCCACAGCGCATTTTCGTCAAGCCCGTGGCGCGCGCCTTGATTGAACAGCGGCGCATCCTGGCGTTAGACGCCGAGCAGAAGCCGCTGGTGCTCACCGCGCTCGATGCGCTCAGCATTGCGCCCGAGCAGTTCACGCCGGAGGCCGGCGTCTATCTCGGCCTGCGCTCGATCTATTTCGATCTCGCCCTCGCCAAGACTGACGATCAGTTGCGCGAAGTCGTGGCGCGTATGTGGTCGATGGCGGTCGGAATCGAGGACGGCAACGTCTCCGAGGCCGAGAAGGCGCTGCGCGACGCGCAGAATGCGCTGCGCGATGCGCTCGACCGCAATGCCAGCGACGAGGAGATCAAGAAGCTGACCGATCAGCTGCGCGC
>DATJYA010000465.1:0-6392 GCA_035499835.1 Pseudolabrys sp. | reverse complement strand
GCGCAATTTGACGAAGATCCACGCCGACACCGACGAATCAATCGTCAAACTGGTGCTGGTGAACTAGTCTCGGCCTGCCGCCGCCCGCGGCGTCCGGGGACTGCCTTTGCCAACCGCGCTCATCGCCATCGACCAGGGCACGACGTCGACGCGCGCCGTCGTCTTCGACGCGGCGTTGGAGCCGCTCGCCACCGCGCAGCAGGAGTTGCGGCAGATCTATCCGGCGCCGGGCCTGGTCGAGCACGACGCAGAGGAAATCTGGGCGGCGGTCGTCACGACCGTGCGCGAGGCCATGCTGCACGCCAAGGTCGCGGCAAAAGATGTCGCCGGCATCGGCATCACCAATCAGCGCGAGACCACCGTCATCTGGGACCGCGCCAGCGGCAGGCCGATCCATAATGCCATCGTCTGGCAGGATCGCCGCACCGCCGGCTATTGCGACAGGTTGCGCCGCGCCGGGCATGAGGGCGCGATCGCGGCCGGGACCGGATTGCTGCTCGATCCGTATTTCTCCGCCAGCAAGATCGTCTGGCTGCTCGATCATGTGAGCGGGGCGCGCGCGGCGGCCGAGACGGGGAAATTCGCATTCGGCACCATTGACACGTTCCTGCTGTGGCGGCTGACCGGCGGCAAGGTGCATGCAACCGACGCCAGCAATGCCGCGCGCACGCTGCTGCTCGACATCGACAGCGGGCGATGGGACGGCGAATTGTGCCGGCTGTTCGGGGTGCCGGTTTCGCTGCTGCCGGACGTGCGCGACTGCGCCGGCAGATTCGGGGAGACCGGGCCGGCGTTGTTCGGCGGCGCCATTCCCGTTCTCGGTATGGCCGGCGATCAGCAGGCGGCGACGATCGGGCAGGGCTGTTTCAAGCCCGGCATGATGAAATCGACCTATGGCACCGGCTGTTTCGCCCTGCTCAATACCGGCGCCGCGCGCGTTGCCTCGCGCAACCGGCTGCTGACGACCATTGCCTACCAGCTCGAGGGCAAGCGCACTTATGCCCTGGAAGGCGCAATCTTCATTGCCGGCGCGGCGGTGCAGTGGCTGCGTGACGCCTTGAAGGTCATCGCCAAATCGTCCGATGTGGGCGCGCTCGCCGCGCGTGCCGATCCGGCGGAAGAAGTCTATCTGGTGCCCGCCTTTGTCGGACTGGGCGCGCCCTACTGGGACGCCCAGGCGCGTGGCGCGATGTTCGGGCTCTCCCGCAATTCCGGGGCCGCCGAATTCGCCCGCGCGGCGCTCGAGGCCGTCGGCTACCAGACCCGCGATCTACTCGAGGCCATGCATGCCGACTGGCCGCAGGCCGGCGGCGCCGCGACCGTGCTGCGCGTCGACGGCGGCATGACCGCCTGCGATCCCGCCATGCAGTTCCTCGCCGATATTCTCGCCAGTCCCGTCGATCGCCCGGTGGTGATGGAGACGACGGCGCTCGGCGCCGCCTATCTCGCCGGCCGCGCCGCCGGAATTTGTCCCGACCTCGACGGTTTTGCCGCGCAATGGCGGCTCGATCGGCGCTTTGAGCCGCGCATGGATGCGGCAACGCGCGCGCGTAAGTATGCCGGCTGGAAGGACGCGGTTTCCCGAACGTTAACTGCGCGTTAACGCGACGGTGAGGATTGCGGCAGAGAATTGTCCGCGCGTGCTCGCGGGACGCTTTCGGATCTGGTCCGAGGGTGAGAGCCGAAATCCGCACAACGTCACGCCGGCGAAGAACCCATGTCGATCAGCGCTAAGCAGGCTGAAATCCTGATCCAGCAGCTCGGCGTGCTGGTGGTCGACGACAATCCCTACATGCGCACGGTGGTGCGCAACCTGCTGCACAATATCGGTGTCAAGAAAATCTTCGACGCCGCCGACGGCATCGCCGCGCTGGAGATGATTCGTCACGCCGCGCCCGACGTCGTGGTGCTGGACTGGGAAATGCCGCTGCTCAACGGCGCCGAACTGGTGCGCATCGTGCGCTCGCCCGGCGTCTTCCCGACGCCCGACGTTCCCATCATCATGCTCACCGCGCATGGCGAGCGCTGGCGCATCATCGAGGCGATCAAGCTGGGCGTTAATGAGTTTCTCTGCAAGCCGGTCTCGGCCAAGGCGCTGCTCGACAGGCTGGTTTCCATTCTGCTCAAGCCGCGCGAGAGCATCCAATTGGGCAACTATTACGGCCCGGCGCCGCGCCGCTCCATGCTGACGGCGATCGATCCCCCGGAGCTTAACCCCGATCCCGAGTTGCCGCCCGCCACCTGACCGCTTCGCGGCCGTTCTGCTCTTGAAGCGCGACTATTCCTGCTTTTGCGCCGGCGCTTCGGCCGGGGCGGTGGCCTGCTCGGCCGCCGGGATGGCGGCGGCAGGCGCCGCCGGCGCGCCGGTGAGCCGCTCGATCACCGAGCGGACGGTGTCGCGGGTGCTGCGCTCGCGCACTGCATTGAGCAGCGGTGCCGCCGCGCCGGAACGGCGGATCAAGGCCTCCGCGTCGGGCAGCATGATCGGGTCGTCCCAGGAGCCGCGGACGACGAAGGGTAGTTCGAATGGCGGCGCGCCCGGACGGTCGGCAGTCACCAGCGCCGCGCTGCCCCTGAGATCGAGATCGCGCTCGGGGATCGAGGCGGAGCCGGTCATGGCGAGCCGCACCGCCGCGCCGTCGATCTTGGCGTCCTCGACCGTGACCCTGCCCTGGGCGACCTTCATCGACACCGCCAGCTTGTCATAGGGCGTGCTGCCGCTGCGGAATTCGCCGCCGCCGGACAGGGGACGCCGCTCGAGCCGCCGCAGCAATTGCTCGACATTGATGCCGGCAAGCGCGCCGTGCTCACCGGCGAGGCTCGCGGTGCCGTTCAAGGTGCGGGTGACGGCGAGCACGCTGGCGCCGGAGCCCTCCACAGTCAGGGCAATGGTGCCCTTGCCCTCCAGGCGGTGCAGCCCGAACAGCTGGCCGAGGCAGCTTTCCAGATCGACGTCGGCAAACTGCAGCTGCGATTTTATGTCGACGCCGGAATCGACCTTGGCCAGCGCCAGCGAGCCCTTGATCACCCCGCCATAGGCCTGCGCTTCGCCGACGGTGACCGTGAGTTGTCCGCCGCGCAGATTGGCGGCGATGGCCGTGCGGCCCATCTTGGCGTTGGCCATGACCACATTGGCCGCCGACAGCCGCAGGTCGATATCGGTATCGGAAAGACCGTCAAGCGTGATGCGGCCGTTGTTCCATTCGTGCTGATTGGTGGAAAGCAGGCGCACGGTGGACATATAGGGCGTGAGGTCGAGGGTATCGGCGGCGAGCGTGCCTTGCAGCGCCTTGCGCCCTTCGGTCGCGAAATTGAGCACGCCTTCGGCGGCGTTGCCGTCGAGCTCGACATTGACATTGGTCATGCCGATGGTGCCGCCGACGACGTCGGTCACCGCCTTCAGCGAGAAGCGGCCGAAGCCGCCGCCTGGCAGCGGCTGCTGCCCGGTCCAGATCAGCGCGTCGCGCAGCGAGGCGGAATCGGCGGCGAGGGTGCCGTCGATCTTCAGCGTCGGCTTCATGCCGATGGCGCCGTCGAAGGCGATCTTCATCGGCGCGGCGGCAAGCCGCACCTTCAGCCCCGAGCGGTTACCGGCCAGTGCGGCGGCGAAATCGCCGAGCGCAAGGCTCATATCGACCGGCTCACCATGCCAGACGAAGCGGCCGGTAGCGCCGAAGGTCTTGGAGATCGACGGCCACGCCAGCGACAGCTCCATGTCGTCGAGCGTCTCCGACAGCTTGTGGTCCGGCTCGTGCACCGTCACGGTGCCGCCGTCGATCCTGATCTCGGTGAAAGCCGTCACATGCGGCGCGTTCGCCTTGCTGCGCGCCAGCGCCTCGATCAGCCCCGACCAGTTGGAGCGCCCGTTCGCCTCAAGGCTGATATCGATGGTCGGGTGCTCCAGCGACACGTCGGCGATTTCGACGCGGCCGAGCAGCAGCGGAAAAAATCGCAGGCGCGCGGTCAGCCGCTCGGCGGTGAGCGCGGGCCTCGCGGCATCGCCGAGAACGACGTCGGCGAAGCTGACGCTGCCGCGCGGGAACAGCGTCACCGTGGCGTCGCCGCCCAGCGTGGGGTTGAGGCCGGTAACCGCGCGAATCTCATCGATGGTCTGCACCCGCACCGCGTCGCGCGAGATCAGCGCGGTCGTGCCCGCAAACACGGCGGCGCCGAGCGCGACCAGCACGGCGAGGCCAATACCCAGGCGTCTGAACCCAGAGACGGCGGTCAAAGGAATGATTTTCCAGCGGTTTCCCGGACGCCGAAGGACTATACCACCGGCATTACTTGCCCCAAGCAATGGGCGGCGTCTGTGACGCTTTCAAGGCCGGTCTAACGCGCGGAAAGCCGTCGCCGATTGGGCTCGGCCAGGGCGATTTCAGCGACCATTTTGTTGATAATGGCCTGGCCGAACGAATTGAAGTCTTTGGCCTCCATGACGAAGGCGCCGGGGCCGCCGACCACGTGTTCGCGGTAGTAGCCGGCAAGGCCTCCCGGCGGATTGGTGTGCTCGGGGTTCCAAGCCAGCGGATGCTCGCTCAAAATCACCAGCCCGTTGATGGTGACGCCCTTGGCCACCGCGTCGTCCCGCGCCAGGACGACGTCGCGACCGGCATTGTTGGTGCCGTCGCCGGAGACGTCGATGGTGCGGCGCTTGGCTTCATAGGGCGCGCGCGCCAGTTGCTCCATCGCGAAATCGATGCCGCCCGAAATCGAGGTGCGGTCGGCGAACGAGCGCGGCAATTCGAGCAATTGATCGCCGAAGGCCTGCGCCGATTTGGCGCCGTCAATGATGGTCCAGTCGATCAGCGCCTGATGGCTGAGGTTGCCGGACCATTCCTCGAACAGGACGGCAATGCGGCTATTGGCTCCGGAGCGGATCGCCTCCAGCACCCGTGGACTGGAAATTGCGGCGGCATAGCCGTTACGCTGCAACTGGAATTTTTCCTGGTCGACGCTGCGCGACACGTCCGCGGCCAGCACCAGCAAGAGATCGACCTTTTCGGCGGCGCGCGCGGCCGGCGCGAGAAGCGCAAGAGCGACGATAAGAACCGCGAACCGCACCGCGCCACGCATGACGGCGCCAGTCTAGCCGCTTTCCGGCCTATGGCGCCAGCACCCTGGTGGCCGGGAAGGCAATTTCCACCAGCGTGCCGTTGTCGAGATGGCTGCTGATGCGAAACCGCGCGCGATTGGCCTCCGCCAGGGCCTTGGTGATCGGTAGGCCGAGCCCGGCGCCGTTGGCGCCGTGGCGGTTCGATGTGGCGAGTTGGCGGAACGGCTCGAGCGCGGTCTGCAATTCCTGCTCGCTCATGCCGCTGCCGGTGTCGCGAACCCGCAACGCCACTTCCTGCTCGTCGGTCAGCGCCGTGGAGACGATGACTTGCCCGCCGGCACCGGTGAACTTGATCGAATTCGACAACAGGTTGAGCGCGATCTGCCGCACCGAACGCGCATCGGCCACAATCGGCGGCAGATTGGGGCCGAGCGCGGAGCGGATGATGACGCGCTCGCGGTTCGCCTCCGGCTGCATGATGGCGACGCATTGCTGCACCAGCTCGTTGAGGTTGACGCTGACGAAAGTGAGGTCGAGCTTGCCGGCCTCGATCTTCGACAGATCCAGGAGGTCGTTGAGCAGCGATATCAGGTGACCGCCGGAGCTGTGGATGTCCTTGAGGTATTGCCGGTAGCGCTCGTTGCCGACCGGGCCGAAGCGCTCCTCGATCATCACCTCGGAAAAGCCGAGGATGGCGTTGAGCGGCGTACGGATCTCGTGGCTGATCTTGGCGAGGAACTCGGATTTCGCCAGCGAAGCCTTTTCCGCCTGCTGGCGGGCATTGATCAGCTCTTCCTCGGTGCGCTTCCAGGCGGTGATGTCGCGCAACACCGCGCAGAATTTATCGCCGCCTTCGATGCGGCCCATGGTCACATAGAGCGGCACCAGCCCGCCCTGGCGCACGCGGCCGATCAGCTCGCGGCCCCCGTTGAGCAGGACCGGCGCGCTCTCGTGCGCGACGCGGTCGAGATAGTCGAGCGCGGCGCGGCGGCTTT
The DNA here is from genome assembly GCA_035499835.1 of Pseudolabrys sp. GTDB lineage: Bacteria > Pseudomonadota > Alphaproteobacteria > Rhizobiales > Xanthobacteraceae > Pseudolabrys. Next base: position 341 of record DATJYA010000465.1, on the reverse strand, counting down.
CCGGCGCGAACAGGTCGCCGAAGGTGAGCAAGGCAACGTCGCGGGCGGTGTAGCCGAAAAGCGCCTGGGCGCTGCGGTTGGCGGAGAGCAGGCGGCCGGCGCGGTCGACCACCAGCACGCCGTCGGTTGCGGTATCGAGGACGGCCTTGAGCTCGTGGTTTTCGTTCTCGGCACGGCGCAGCGCGGCGTCCGCGCCCCCGTCACTCGCCGCAGCCGCGGCCGGCGCCGGATTGAGCATCAGCGCCAGCGCATTGTCGCCGCCCCAGGCGACGCTGAACAATCGCGCCTCGACCGCCATTTGCGTGTCATCGGGAGCGCTGATGGTCAGCGTCGTGCCGGCG
>DATJYA010000464.1:0-5199 GCA_035499835.1 Pseudolabrys sp. | reverse complement strand
AGCGCGATCGTCACCGGCGGCGCCTCGGGCCTGGGCGCCGCGACCGCGCGGGCGCTCGCCGCCGCCGGCGCCAAGGTGGCGATCATCGACATCAACGCCAAGGCCGCCGCCGAAGTCGCCGTCGACATCAACGGCATCGCCATCGCCTGCGACGTCGCCGACAGCGCCGCCGCGGAAGCGGCGGTGAAGAAGGCCGCGGCCGACCATGGGCCGGCGCGCATCCTCGTCAATTGCGCCGGCGTCGGGCCGGCCAAGCGCATCGTCGGCCGCGACGGGCCGATGCCGCTGGCCGACTATGAGCGCGTAATCCGCATCAATCTTATCGGCACCTTCAACATGCTGCGCCTCGTCGCCGCCGCCATGCAGCCGCTGGCGCCGTTCGCCGACGGCGAGCGCGGCGTCATCGTCAGCACCGCCTCCGTCGCCGCCTTCGAAGGCCAGATCGGCCAGGCCGCCTATTCCTCGTCAAAGGGCGGCGTCGCCGCGCTGACCTTGCCCGCGGCGCGCGAATTCGCCCAGTTCGGCATCCGCGTGCTCGCCATCGCGCCGGGCATATTCGGCACGCCGATGCTGCGCGCGCTGCCGCAGGAGGCGCAGGATTCACTCGGCGCTTCCGTGCCCTTCCCCAAGCGGCTGGGCGAGCCGCGCGAATACGCGGCGCTGGTGCTGCATTGCATCCACAACGGCTATCTCAACGGCGAAGTGATCCGCCTCGACGGCGCGCTGCGCATGGCGCCGCGCTAGTACCCATGCGCAGCCCCAACCTCCGTTCGTTCCCGCGCAAGCGGGAATCCAGAATCAAAAAAATGAGCGCTTCGATTTATTGTCCTGGGGTCCCCCGCTTTCGCGGGGACGAACGGACAGGACATGGGCACGCTGACCAATAGCCTCACAGTCCGCATCCGCTGGGGCGATTGCGATCCCGCCGGCATCATTTTCTATCCGCGCTATTTCGAGATTTTCGACGCCGCCACCGCGGCGCTGTTCGAGCGCGCGCTCGGCATCACCAAGTTCGAGATGTTCAAGGCTTATGAGTTTGCCGGTTGGCCGCTGGTGCACACGCACGCCCGCTTCCTCAAGCCGACCCGTTTCGGCGACGACGTCGCGGTGGACACCGGCATTGCCTTCGGCCGCTCCAGTTTCGATATCGAGCATCGCCTGAGCCTCAACGGCGAGTTGTGCGTCGAAGCCCGGGAAAAGCGCGTCTGGACCGTGCGCGACGCCGACGGCGCCATGAAATCGCATCCGATCCCCGAAGCCGTACTGATCAAGTTCGGTCTGGCTCCGCCGTCCTGACGGCCCGGTGCTCCGCACCGCGGCGCAACGAGCGAAAATGACCCTCGTTGTCAGCATTTCGCCCGTCGAGTAAAAGTGCGGGCCAATGACGTGAATTAAGCGCGCGGGGAGCCGACCGGCGCGCGAGGGGCGGAAACGCATGGCCGTCATACCGAGCGGGCGCGAGCGGCCGGCGATCGCCGCCGAAGCGTTTTTGCGCGCACTCGCCGATCACGGCGTCGACTATTTTTTCTGCAATCCCGGCACCGATTTTCCACCGATCGTCGAGGCTTTCGGCCGCGCCAAGAAGACCAATGCCAAGGTGCCGAAGCCGATCCTGGTGCCGCACGAAAATCTGGCGGTCGGCATGGCGCACGGCGCCTATCTCATGACCGGGCGGCCGCAGGCGGTGATGGTGCATGTCAGCGTCGGCACCGCCAATACCATCAACAATCTCATCAATCTGGCGCGCGACCGCGTGCCGCTGCTGCTCGCCGCCGGCCGCACGCCGATCACCGAGAAGGGCTCGTTCGGCTCGCGCTCGCGGCCGATCCACTGGGCGCAGGAAATGTTCGACCAGGCCGGCATGCTGCGCGAAGTGGTGAAATGGGACTACGAATTGCGGCAGCCCGGCCAGATCGGCGACATGGTCTCGCGCGCCGCCGAGGTGGCCATGGCGCATCCGCGCGGGCCGGTTTACCTGGTGCTGCCGCGCGAGCCATTGTCGGCGCCGCTTGCCGAACCGGTCGGGCCGATGAGGCCGCGGCCGCACGCCGCACAGACGCATCCCGATCCGGCGGCGATTGCCACGCTGGCCGAATGGATCGCGGCGGCGGAACGCCCGCTGATCGTCGCCGCCACGCTTTCGGCCGATGCGGTGCCGGTGCTGGCGCATCTGGCCGAACGCTGCGCCATTCCGGTGGTGACGCACAATCCGCGCACGGTATGCCTGCCGTCGAGCCATCCCATGCATTTCGGCTTCGAGCCGGGCGCGCTGCTGACCGACGCCGATCTGGTGATCGTGCTCGACGCCGACGTGCCGTGGATTCCGCATTTGCAGCATCCGCCGGCGGCCTGCCGCGTCGCCCATATCGGCGAGGATCCGTTCTTCGTGCGCTATCCCATGCGCTCATTCCCCAGCGACTTGAGCGTGCAGGCGGGCAGCCGCAACGCGCTGGCCGCGCTGACCGCTGCGGTCGAGCCGCGCCTGCAAATGGCGGAAGCGCGCATCGCCGCCCGCCGCGCGCGGCTGACCGAACGCATGCGCACGCGGCGCGCGCAGTTGCTGAAGGATTCCGCCGCCGGCGCGGCGATCTCGCCGGAATATCTCTCGCGCGTGATCGGCGAAGCGGTCGGCGAGGACGCCATCATCGTCAACGAATATCCGCTGCGTCCCGACCATTGCCCGCGCGAGAAGCCGGGCACGCTGTTCGCGCTCGGGCCCGCCGGCGGGCTGGGCTGGGGCTTCGGCGCGGCGCTTGGCGCCAAGCTCGCGGCGCCCGACGCCTTTGTCGTCGCCACCCTCGGCGACGGCGCCTATATGTTCGCCAATCCGATGGTCGGCCATTGGGTCGCCGCCAAGCACGGCCTGCCGATCCTGACCATCGTCTTCAACAACAGCCGCTACGGCGCCGTGCGCCGCTCCACGCTGGCGATGTTCAAGGACGGCGCCGCCGGCGAAGGCGACGGGCGGCTGCTCGCCGATCTCGATCCGGCGCCGCCCTATGAAGCGATGGCGCAGGCGCAAGGCGCATACGCCGATCGGGTGGAGAAGCCCGCCGATCTGCCGGATGCGCTGGCGCGCGCCAAGCAGGCCGTCGTCAGCGGCAAACGCCAGGCGCTGCTCAATGTCATCACCCCCTACTGAGCGGCCCGCAATGTGTTACGAACGTTGCCCCACACTCCGTTCGTTCCCGCGCCAGCGGGAATCCAGGGACGCGCGCACAAGCCCAACAATGTCGCTCCGGGTCCCCGCTTTCGCGGGGACGAACGGATAAACGGCTACCCACCAACTTTCGACAGTCAGTCACGGAGACGTCCATGCGTATCGATGCCTATACCCATTTCATCCCGCAGAAATTCTTCGATGCGCTGGTGGACAGCGGCTACCCGAATATCGGCAAGCGCATGCGCGAAATCCCCTGCATCCACGATCTCGACGCGCGCAAGAAGGTGGTCGACATGTTTCCCGACTACGCACAGATCATCTCGCACGGCATGCCGCCGCTGGAAGCGCTGGCCAAGGGCGATCAACTCATCCAGTACGCCCGCGCCATCAATGACGGCTTCGCCGACATCTGCGCCAGGGATCGCGACCATTTCCCCGGCTGGGTGGCGCAGGGTGCGCTCGGCGCACCGGACGTCGGCCTCGCCGAATCGGAACGCGCCATCAAAAACGGCGCACTCGGCGTGCAGATCTATACCAACGTCGCGGGCGAGCCGCTCGACCTGCCCAAGTTCGAGCCGTTCTTCGCGCTCATGGAGAAGCTCGACAAGCCGATCTGGCTGCATCCGGCCCGTAACGCCAGCTTCTCCGATTACGCCAGCGAGAAGACCTCGAAATACGAAATCTGGTGGGCTTTCGGCTGGTCCTACGAAACCGCGGCGGCGATGGCGCGCCTCGTCTTCTCCGGCATCATGGACAAGTACCCCAAGCTGAAGATCATCACCCACCACTTCGGCGGCATCGTGCCGATGCTGGAAGGCCGCATCGGACCGGGCTGGGACCAGCTCGGCGCGCGCACCTCGGATGAAGACCTCGGCGCGGTGCGCAAGCGCCTGAAGAAGCGCCCGCTCGACTATTTCAAGCACGACTTCTACGCCGACACCGCGACCTTCACCGCCGAGCCGGCGATGCACGCTGGCCTTGCCTTCTACGACCTCGACAAGATCGTGTTCGCTTCCGACTGTCCGTTCGATCCCGAGAAGGGCACCATGTACACGCGCGAGACGTTGCGCATTCTCGAAGGCATCGACATGCCGAAAGCGGACAAGGAAAAGATCTGGCATGGCAATCTGGAGCGCATCACCGGCACGAAGCTGGTGAAATAAAGGGCCAATGCGCGTGCCACGAACCGCAGCGTGCTCCCTCTCCCCTGGGGGGAGAGGGTTGGGGTGAGGGGGTCTCGTCACCCATGACAAAATCTAACCCCTCACCCGGCGCGCTGTCGCGCGCCGACCTCTCCCTATGGGAGAGGTGAAAATGACTCGCGGCAAGGCCGCGGAAACAGGGGCGCGCAAATGACAAGAGGACGCCGCCCCGTCGTCATCGCCGGCGCCGGCCCCACGGGCCTGATGTGCGCGCTGGCGCTGACGCGGCAGGATATTCCCGTCGTCCTGTTCGAGGCGGAGCCCGCGCTTACGCACGACCTGCGCGCCGGCTCCTTTCACCCGCCGACGCTGGAAATGATGGCGCCTTACGGCATCACCGCGCGGATGCTGGAAACCGGCGTCATCGTCCGCCATTGGCAAATCCGCAACAAGCCCGGCGATCTTGTCGCCGAATTCGACCTCAACCTGCTCGCCGACGTCACCCCCTATCCGCACCGCCTGCATCTCGAACAGCACAAGCTGACGCCGATCCAGCTCGGCATCCTGCGTCAGGCCGGCGGTGCCGAGATCCATTTCGGCCATCGGGTCTTGGGCTTCACGCAAAATGCCGATGGCGTTTCGGTCAGCGTTGATAGCGGCGGCGCAACACGCATGGTCGAGGGTTCCTGGCTGATCGGCGCCGACGGCGGCCGCAGCGCGGTGCGTAAAGGTCTCGGCGTCGAATTCGAGGGTTTCACCTGGCCGGAAATTTTCGTCGTCGTCTCGACGCCCTACGATTTCGGCGCGCGCGGTTTCGCCCGCAACACCTACATCGCCGATCCGGTGGAGTTCGGCGCCATGTTCAAGGTTCCCGACGACGGGCCGCCCGGGCTG
>DATJYA010000463.1:0-4640 GCA_035499835.1 Pseudolabrys sp. | reverse complement strand
GGCCGCGGCCTCATCGCCTATGACGCCGCCGACGCCGCACGCATCAAGGGCAAGTCATCGGCCGACGTGCAGGCGATTCTCGGCTTTACCGGGCGCACCGAGATGATCCACCGCGACGATCTCGTGCTCGGCGGCGAATAGGCCTTTTTGCTCCGGCTCGCGGCAGGTGACGTTAGGTCAGTGGCCGAGCGGCGACGCCGGACCTGGGCCGCTCTAAGCCACTGACCCAGTACGGCAAACGTCAGTGACGGCGGGCGCGTGGCCGGCGGCGGCGGCTGGGCGCCGGCTGCGGCGCCGCCCGTGACGGCAGCGTCATGCAGGTCCCATCCGGGAATTCAAGGTAGCGGCTGTAGACCTGGACTTGGCCTTCGCCGCCGCGCGGGCCCTCGATGACCAGCTTGGTGCCGATGGGAAAACGGCTCGGCAAGCGACTGGAACGGTACGCCATAACTACACCCTCCTTTGAGGTCGCCCGACACTGACTCAGCAATGTGTAGGTCAATTGACCGGTTCCCGATGGCCAGCCCTTATCCACATAATCCCCGGAACCCACCGACCTCGCCGGATGCCGTCCGACGTGGTAGGAACCACCGCTAAGCTAGGGTTTTGACGGGGATTTTCCGGGATGAGCGCACCGCTCAAAAGCGTTGAAGGCACAGGCAATATCGCCGCCACCATGGCGGAAATCGGCCGCACCGGCCGCGCCGCCGCACGGGTGCTGGCGCTCGCCCCGGCCGCGCAGAAGGATCGGGCGCTGGAGGCCATGGCCCGCGCCGTCCGCGCGCAATCGGCCCGCATTCTTGCCGCCAATGCCGAGGACGTCGCCGAGGCGAAAACCTCGGGCATGACGCCGGCCTTCCTCGACCGCCTGACTCTCGATGGCAAGCGCATCGAGGCAATCGCGGCCGGCATCGATGCCGTGCGCGCGCTCGCCGACCCGGTCGGCACGATCGTCGAATCATGGACGCGCCCGAACGGCATGGCCATCGAACGCGTACGCGTGCCGCTCGGCGTCATCGGCATCATCTACGAAAGCCGGCCGAATGTGACAGCCGATGCCGGCGCGCTATGCCTGAAGTCCGGCAATGCCACGATCCTGCGCGGCGGCTCCGACAGCCTGCGCACCAGCCGCGCTATCGTCGCCGCGCTGGGCCAGGGTTTGCGCGAGGCCGGCCTGCCCGAGACCGCCATCCAGTTGGTGCCGACGCGCGACCGCGCCGCCGTCGGACAAATGCTCGCCGGCCTCGGCGGCGATATCGACGTCATCGTTCCACGCGGCGGCAAAGGGCTGGTGGCCCGCGTGCAGGCAGAGGCGCGCGTTCCGGTCTTCGCGCATCTCGAAGGCGTCTGCCATGTCTATGTCGACAAGGCGGCCAATCTCGACATGGCGAAGCAGATCGTGCTCAACGCCAAGATGCGCCGCACCGGCGTCTGCGGTGCCGCCGAGACCTTGCTGGTCGATCGCGCCGGCGCGGCGACGCTGCTGAAGCCGCTCGTCGAGATGCTGCTCGAGGCAAAGTGCGAGGTACGCGGCGACAAGACGATGCAGGCCGTCGACAAGCGCGTGAAGCCGGCGACCGAAGAGGATTGGGTCACCGAATATCTCGATGCCGTCATTGCCGCCAAGGTGGTGGACGGCGTCGACGCGGCGATCGCCCATATCGAGCGCTACGGCTCGCACCATACCGACGCCATCGTCACCGACGATCCGGCCGCGGCGGAGAAATTTCTCGCACAAGTCGATTCCGCCATCGTGCTGCACAACGCTTCGACCCAGTTCGCCGACGGCGGAGAATTCGGTTTCGGCGCCGAAATCGGCATCGCCACCGGACGCCTGCATGCGCGCGGGCCCGTCGGCGTCGAACAGCTCACAACTTTCAAATACCGCGTGCTTGGAAGCGGTCAGACCCGGCCGTGAAAAGCAAAAAACCCGCGTTCCCCGAGCGCGTACTTCCCCCTCACGCGCCCGGCATGAGGATCGGCTTGTTCGGCGGAACTTTCGATCCGCCGCACGAAGCCCACGTTGCCGCCAGCCTGCTCGCACTCAAACGGCTCAAGCTCGATCGGGTGTGGTGGCTGGTTACGCCGGGCAACCCGCTGAAAGACACCAGCGGGCTTGGGCCCTTGAAGGCGCGCATCGCCGCCGCCCGCGCGCTGACGCATCACCCGCGCATCGATGTGACCGGTCTCGAAGCTGTCATTAAGACCCGGTATACCTACGACACGATAAAGTGGCTCGTCGCCCGGTGCCCTGGGGTTCACTTTGTATGGATCATGGGCGCCGACAATCTGCGGAGTTTTCACCGCTGGCAGAAGTGGCGCGGAATAGCAAAGCTGGTCCCCTTTGCGGTCGTCGACCGCCTGGGGCCAAGCCTTTATGCCGCCGCGAGCCCGGCGGGGCAGGCCTTGGGCCGCGCGCGCATTGCCGAAGTCGACGCCGCCTCTCTTCCCTTCCGCGCGCCACCGGCCTGGGTCTTCATCCACGGCCTCAAGTCGCCGTTATCATCGACGGCGTTGCGCGCCTTGCGGCGACTCGCCGGAACCTCGGACGAGACGGAGCGTTCAACCACGCCGGCCAGACGCAAAAGGCCGAAAAGCGCGAAGAAGAAAAAGCCCGAGCGCGCCCGGAAAACGAGGCGAGCAGCGAGGAACAAGCGAAAACGCGCCAAGAACAGGCGCAAGAGTGGCAAGAAGCGGATGTAGCCGCTATCTTGAGGAAGAACCCCGGATCGACCGGGGCGTGTGCAACGAAAGGAAAGGATCAAATCCTCTGATTACCCCTGCACTCTCTCGGGCGTCGTCGCGTCGTATGCCCGAACCCGTCTCCCGGCGCCCTGACGCCAGGGAGACGCTCCGCCTTGTCCTCGCGTGTCTGGAAGACGACAAAGCCGAGGACAGCGTCACCATCGATCTCACCGGCAAATCCTCAATTGGCGATTGCATGGTCGTGACCACCGGCAGGTCACAGCGCCATGTCGGCGCCATTGCCGACCGCGTGCTCAAGGCTCTGCACGAGGCCGGCGTGCGCGGCGTGCGCGTCGAAGGCATGCGGCAGGCCGACTGGGTGCTGATCGATGCGGGCGACATCATCGTCCACGTGTTCAGGCCGGAAACGCGCGAGTTCTACAATCTGGAAAAGATGTGGTCGCCCAGGCGCCCGTAAGCCGGCTCGTCGAAGCAGCGGCTTGAGTCCTCCCAGCGCTTGCGGTGGCGGTTTTCGCCTCTAGCGAATGCCGGCGCGCAGGAAGCTCTGGATGAAGGCGCGCTGGAATACCAGGAACGCGATCATCAACGGCGCCGTCGACATCAGCGCCGCGGCGCAGATGACCGACCAGTCGATCCCCTGATCGACCGAGGCGAACACCTGCAGGCCGACCGTGAGCGGCCGCGTCTCGACCGAATTGGTGACGATCAACGGCCACAGGAAATTGTTCCAGTGATAGCTGACGGAAACGAGGCCGTAGGCGACATAGACCGGCCGCGCCAGCGGCAGATAGACCCGCCAGATCGTCTGCAACGTGCTGGCGCCTTCCATGCGCGCGGCATCATCGAGTTCCTTCGGGATCGTCTTGAAGGTCTGGCGCAGCAGGAAAATGCCGAACGCCGAGGCGACATAAGGCAGCCCGACCCCGGTCAGCGTGTCGATCAGGCCGAGCGCCTGCAGCGTGCGGTAGTTTTCCAGGATCAGCACATCCGGCGTCACCATGAGTTGAATGAGGATCAGCGCGAACAGGATCTCACCGCCGAAGAATTTCCAGCGCGCCAGCCCGAAGGCGGCCAGCGTGCAGATCACGAATTGCGTCGCCATGATGCCGAGCACCAGCAGAACCGTATTGACGAAGTAGCGGGCAAAGGGCGCCGCGGTCCAGGCGCGCGCGAAGTTCTGCAAGGTCAGCGGCGACAGCGGATCAAAATGCGTGGCATAGGCCGCCGGGTGAAACGCCGCCCATAGCGCATAGAGCAGCGGCAGCGCCCACAGCAGCCCGAACAGCCAGGCTGCAGCCATTCCAATGATCGTCTTGCCGTTCATCGTCACCGCCTCACCGGTAGTGGATCTTGCGGTCGAGCAGGAAGAACTGCGCGAGCGCGACGGTGGCAAGCGCAAGCAACAGCACCGTCGACAGCGCCGCGGCGTAGCCGGAATCCCAGAAACTGAAAGCGACCTGATAGATGTAGAACAGCAGCAGCGTGCTGGCGTTGTTCGGGCCGCCGCCGGTCATGGCGATCACCTGGTCGACGACGCGGAAGGCGTTGATGAGCGCGTTGACGGCGACGAACAGCACGGTCGGCATCACCAGCGGCCAGGTGATGCGGCGAAACACCTGCCAGCGGCCGGCGTTCTCCAGCCGCGCCGCTTCATAGAGATCGGGCGGCACCTGCTGCAACGCCGCCAGAAAAAAGATCATGAAGAAGCCGGCCTCCTTCCAGACCGTCACCACCATCAGCGCCGGCAACGCCGTCGCCGTGCTGCCGAGGAAGTTGACGCCGCCGAAGCCGAAGCCGCGGATGATCTGGTTCAGCAGGCCGTAGTCGGGCGTATAGAAGAACAGCCAGATATTGGCGGCGGCGACCATCGGCAGAATGGTCGGCGTGAAGAAGGCAAGCCGCAGCGCGGCGCGCCCGGAGATGCGGCTGTTGAC
>DATJYA010000462.1:0-2974 GCA_035499835.1 Pseudolabrys sp. | reverse complement strand
CGAGCTTGACCCCTGTTTCCTTGGCCACCGCCTGGGCCATCGCATCGATGCGCGCCTTGACCAGATCGAGTTCCTTCTTGGTGGCGATGAGCGGCACCATGACTTCCGGCACCACCGGCCTGCCGGTGCGCTTGCCGGCTTCCACCGCGGCCTCGAAAATCGCCCGCGCCTGCATTTCCGCAATCTCCGGATAGGCGATGGCGATGCGGCAGCCGCGGAAACCGAGCATCGGATTGAACTCGGCGAGCTCCTGCGCGCGGGCGGCGAGCTTCTTCGGATCGGCGCCCATGCCGGCGGCGACCTCGGCGATCTCCGCTTCTCCGTGGGGGAGGAATTCGTGCAGCGGCGGATCGAGCAGGCGAATGGTCACCGGCCGTCCCGCCATGATCTCGAACAGCTCGATAAAATCGGCGCGCTGCATCGGCAGCAGCTTGGCGAGCGCCTTGCGCCGCGACCCTTCGTCGTCGGAGAGGATCATCTCGCGCACCGCCTGGATGCGGTCCTCGTCGAAGAACATATGCTCGGTGCGGCAGAGGCCGATGCCCTCGGCGCCGAAACGCACCGCTGCCTTGGCGTCGGTCGGGGTGTCGGCATTGGCGCGCACGCCAAGCCGGCGCACCTTGTCGGCCCATCCGATCAGCGTGGCAAAATCATCGGAGAGCTGCGGCTCGATCATGTCGACGCGGCCGGCGAGCACCTGCCCGGTGGAGCCGTCGACGGTGATGAAATCGCCTTCCTTGAAGGTCTGGCTGCCGGCGCTCATCGTGCGCTGGGCATAATCGATGCGCAGCGAGCCGGCGCCTGAGACGCAGGGCTTGCCCATGCCGCGTGCAACGACCGCCGCGTGCGAGGTCATGCCGCCGCGCGTTGTCAGAATGCCTTCGGCGGCGTGCATGCCGTGGATGTCCTCGGGCGAGGTTTCCACGCGTACCAGAATGACTTTCTTGCCGTCGGTTCTAAGTTTCTCCGCTTCGTCGGGCGTGAACACGATCGCGCCACTCGCCGCGCCAGGAGACGCGGGCAGGCCGGTAGCGATGACCTTGCGGTGCGCGCGCGGGTCGATGGTCGGATGCAGCAGTTGATCGAGCGCCAAAGGATCGACGCGGAGCACCGCTTCATTTTTTGTAATCAGCCCCTCGTTCGCCAACTCGACGGCGATGCGCAGCGCCGCCTTCGCCGTGCGCTTGCCGGAGCGGGTCTGCAGCATCCAAAGCTTGCCCTGCTCGACGGTGAATTCGAGGTCCTGCATGTCGCGGTAGTGCCGTTCGAGCGTGTTGTAAATGCGCTTGAGCTCGGCATAGGCCTTGGGGATCGCTTGCTCCATCGACGGCTTGTCGGAGCCGGCCTCGGCGCGCGCGGCCTCGCTGATCTCCTGCGGCGTGCGAATGCCGGCGACGACGTCCTCACCCTGCGCGTTGATGAGGAATTCGCCGTAAAGCTTCTTCTCGCCGGTCGAGGGATTGCGGGTGAAGGCAACGCCGGTGGCCGACGTTTCGCCCATGTTGCCGAACACCATGGCCTGCACGTTGACCGCGGTCCCCCAGCTTTCCGGAATATTGTTGAGACGGCGGTAGGTGATAGCGCGCTGATTCATCCACGAACCGAACACGGCGCCGATCGCGCCCCACAACTGCTCGTGCGGATCCTGCGGAAACGGCTCGCCGCGCTCCTGCTGCAATCGCTTCTTGTAATGCTCGACCAGTTCGGCCCAATCGTCGGCCGTCAGGTCGGTATCTAGACTGTAGCCTTGCCGCTCCTTGTGAACGTCGAGCAATTCCTCGAAATGCTCGTGGCCGACGCCGAGCACCACGTCCGAATACATGGTGATGAAACGGCGGTAGCTGTCATAGGCAAAGCGACGGTCGCCGGATTTCTTCGCCACCGCCTCGACGGTTTCGTCGTTGAGGCCGAGGTTGAGCACGGTGTCCATCATGCCCGGCATCGAGGCGCGCGCCCCTGAACGCACCGAGACAAGCAGCGGATTTTCCCTGTCGCCGAAAATCTTGCCGGTGATCTTGCCGACCTGTGCCAGCGCCTTTTCAACCTGCGCCTTCAGCTCCTTGGGATACTGTTTGTCGTGCGCGTAGAAATAGGTGCAGACCTCCGTGGTGATGGTGAAACCCGGGGGCACCGGCAGCCCGAGATTGGCCATTTCGGCAAGCCCCGCGCCTTTGCCGCCGAGCAGGTTGCGCATCGCCGCCTTGCCCTCGGCCTTGCCGCCGCCGAAGCCGTAGACCCACTTGCCCTTGGCGGCTTTCGCCCTTTTCGGCGCGGCGCGCTTTACCAATGCTTTCTTGCTCTTTGCGCTGACACGAGAGGATTTTCGTTTGGCCATGGCGTTTCAACAAATGCTGGACGAATTGGCAGACCTTAGAACACCGCCGGCCGGACCCGCGCAAGCCGGTCGGTGGATGACTTTATGCCTATGGTGAAGCGGCAAGGTCCCTGAGGGGTTCCGGGCCTATCCCTCGATGCGGGAAAAATCGGCAACGGCGCGGGTGGCGGCACGAATTTCGTTAAGCAGCTTGAGGCGGTTCGCGCGCAACGCCTTGTCGTCGACGTTAACGGTCACCTTGTCGAAGAAGGCGTCGACGAAGGGACGCAAGTTCGCCATGGCAGTCATGGCGGCCGCGAAATCCTCCCTGACGACGGCCGCTGAGGCGCCCTCTCGCGCCGCATCGATCGCCTGGGCCAGCGCCTTTTCTTCCGCCGCCGCCAGCAGTTTGGCGTCGGGGGCACCATCATAGGCTTTGGCGTCCTTCTTTTCCTCGATGCGCAGGATGTTCGAGGCGCGCTTGACGCCCGCCAGCAGATTCTTGCCGTCGTCGCTGTCGAGGAATTTGCCCAGGGCCTCGACGCGGCGGACAACCATCAGCAGGTCGTCCTGATCCTCGAGCGCGAAGACGGCGTCAACGAGATCGTGCCGCGCGCCTTGCTCGCGCAACTGCACCTTCAGCCGGTCGGCGAAGAAGGC
>DATJYA010000461.1:0-11777 GCA_035499835.1 Pseudolabrys sp. | reverse complement strand
GCGCGCTTGGGTCCCCACGTTCCCAAGCGCGCCAAAGCCGGACTACTTGTCCAGCCAGAGATCCTCGTAGCGGTAGCCGTTGTAGGCGTTGTTGTTCATGATCGTCATGTTCTTGACGTAAGGCTTCCAGCAGGTGCCGGTGCGCGCATGGTAGAGGATCGGACGCGCCACGTCCTCCTGGATCTTCTTGTCGATCTCCCACACCAACTGCTTGCGCTTGGCGAGGTCGGTCTCCGACGACTGCTGATCGAACAGTTTCTCCAGATCCTTGTTGCAGTAATGCGTGTAGTTGCGCTCCGAGCCGCAGGCGTAATTCTCGTAGAAAGCCTGGTCGGGATCGTCGATGCCGTTGCCGGTGAGGTTGAGCCCGACGGAATAGTCACCGCGCGCGACCTTGGCGAACCAGGCGCTCGATTCCACCGGTTCGAGCTCGGCATCGATATAGATGGTCTTGAGCTGATCGATGAGCACCGCGGCAGGATCGCGATAGGTGGCGAGATTGCGCGTCGACACCTTGATCTTGAGCGGATTGGTCGCGCTATAGCCGAGCTTGGTCATGATGGCGCGGGCCTTTTCGCGGTCCTTGGCGACATCGCCATAGCCCGGCAGCGTCTTGAGCCGGTCGGGCGGCAGGCCCCAGACGCCTTCCGGCGGCGGCAGCAGCGAGCCACCCTGGTCGCCCTGCCCCTGCAGGATGATGTCGATCATCGACTTGCGGTCGAGCGACATCGCCATTGCCGTTCGCAGCTCCGCGTTGTCGAACGGCGGCTTGTCGCGGTTGACGATGAGGTTGGTATTGACGTTGATCGGCTTGATCTCGCAGACCGCGGTCGGATCCTGCGCCTTGATATCGTTGATCAAGGCCTGCGTCATTTCGGTTGGGAACGTCACATCGACCTTGCCGGCGACGAAAGCCAGCACCGCGGTCGCGCGGTTTGAGATGATCGTATATTCGATGCCGTCGAGATAAGGCAGCCCCTTCTTCCAGTAGTCGGGATTCTTCACCAGTTTGATCGACTCGTTCTGCTTCATCTCGACGAATTTGAACGGACCGGTGCCGATCGGATGCGTGCGCATCTGCGCGGCGGTGACGTGGCAAGGATAGATCGGCGTGTAGCCGGAGGCGAGCATCGCCAGCAGCGACGGCTGCGGCCGCTTGAGATCGAATGTCACCTCGTCGTCGCCATTGACGGTCACGTCCGCCACATTGGCGTACCAGTCCTTGCGCGGATCCTTGCGGAACTTGTCCTCTCCCTTGCCTTGCAGCAGGTCGAAGGTGCATTTCACGTCCTTGGCGGTGAACGCCACGCCGTCGTGCCATTTCACCCCGCTGCGCAGCTTGAAGGCGAGCTGCGTCTGGTCCTTGCTCCAGGCCCAGCTCGTCGCCAGCTCGGGCACGATGGTGTCGATGCTGGCTTGCGGCTTGTGCTGATCGTAGGCGATGAGGTTGTTGTAGATCGCCATTGCCGGCGCATTGACCGAGAAGGTCGCCTCTTCGTGGATGGAGAGGCTGGGCGGCGTCTCGCGATGGTAGAATTTCAGAATGCCGCCGTGCTCGGGCTCCGCGGACTGCGCGGCGGAGAGCGCGACGGTTGCGAGAATACCGGCCGCAAGCGCGGCAAGTCGTATTGCCATTGTTTCCTCCCCATTTGCAGCTGAACGCTTTGTTCCCTCGCGTCAGCCATTCTTGGTAATTTTGCCGACAAGGCTACCCGCTCAGGTAGCCACGATCAACCCGGCAAAACCGGCCCGGGCGCGCGGCACGGCGCTTGCCAACGCGGCGCCGCAACCCCACGATGGCGCAAACAGAACGGTCGCGGCGCCGACGGGCTAGCCGCGGGCATTGGGAAAGCCAAGGGTATGGTGAGCGAGGCCGACAACATCGTCGCCGCGACCGCGGCGCGGATTTGCGCCGACCTCGCCGATCCGCAGACGATCAACGCCGCGCGCGACGAACAATGGAAGGCGCCGTTGTGGCGCGCCCTCGCAGAGGCAGGCCTGACGCTCGCCTGGGTGCCGGAACAACTCGGTGGCGCCGGCGCAAGTCTGGCCGACGGCTTCGCGATTCTCGGCATCGCCGGGCGTTCCGCACTGCCGGTGCCGCTGGCGGAGACGCTGCTCGCCGGCTGGCTCTTGTCACGCGCCGGCGTTGCCTCGCCGGAGGGCGCGATGACGGTTGCGCCGGTGCGTCCGCGTGACCGGATCACCTTGAACGGCGACGGCAGCTTGAGCGGGCGCGCAAGCGGCGTGCCCTTCGCCGAGGAGGCAAAGCACATCGCGTTGGTGGCTGGCGGCGAGGATGGCGCCGCCGTCGCCCTGGTCAGGGCCGAGGATTGCCGCGTTACCAACGGTGAAAACCTTGCCGGCGATGCGGCCAACGGCGTCACCTTCGACCGCATCAAGGCGATCCGCAGCGCGCCGGCCCCGGCGGGCTTCGATGTTTCTTCATTGCTGCTGATGGGCGCGACCGTACGCAGCATACAGATCGCCGGCGCACTGGAAGCGGTTCTGGCGCTGAGCGTCCGTTATGCCAACGAGCGCATCGCCTTCGAGCGGCCGATCGGGAAATTCCAGGCGGTGCAGCAGAATCTGGCGCGGCTTGCCGGCGAGACCGCTGCCGCGCTCGCCGCCGCCGGCTCGGCCGCCGACACCATCGCGCAATCGGGCTACAATGATACGCTTCTACTCGAAGCGGCCTCGGCAAAAATCCGCGGCGGCGAAGCGGCCGCCGAAGGCGCCGCCATAGCGCATCAGGTACACGGCGCCATCGGCTTTACCAGGGAGCACGTGCTGCACCGCTTCACGCTGCGCATGCTCGGCTGGCGCGACGATTTCGGCAGCGAAAGCTACTGGGCGGAACGGCTCGGCGGCATGGTCGCCGCCCGCGGCGCCGACAAGTTCTGGCCCTTGCTGGCATCGCGGTAGCGCCCATGAGCACGGACCTCAGCTTCGACCAGATCCGCCTGCCGCCCGCCTGCGAGAAACTGCGCGACGAGGTGCGCGCCTTCATTGCCGAGGAAATCGCCGCCGGCACCTTCGTGCCCGACCGGCCGGGGCATGGCGACAGTCACGACAAAGCCTTCAGCAAGCGCATCGGCGCCAGGGGCTGGATCGGCATGACCTGGCCGAAACAATACGGCGGGCAGGAACGCAGTTTCCTCGAGCGCTATGTGGTGACCGAGGAATTCCGCGTGGTCAACGCGCCGGTTCGCTCGCATTTCGTCGCCGACCGGCAAAGCGGTCCCATCCTGCTCAAATATGCGCCCGAACATATCAAGCGGGACATTCTGCCACGCATCTGCCGGGGCGAATTGTGCTTCGTCATCGGCATGAGCGAGCCCGGCTCCGGCTCCGATCTGTTCGCGGCGAAGACAAAGGCAACGAAAGTCGATGGCGGTTGGACAATTACCGGCTCCAAGATATGGACCAGCAACGCCCATATCGCCGATTACATGATCGGCCTGTTCCGCACCGCGCCGGCGACCAAGGAGAACCGCCGCCACGGTCTCACGCAATTCCTCGTCGACATGAAGACGCCGGGCA
This sequence comes from Pseudolabrys sp., assembly GCA_035499835.1. Taxonomy (GTDB): domain Bacteria; phylum Pseudomonadota; class Alphaproteobacteria; order Rhizobiales; family Xanthobacteraceae; genus Pseudolabrys. Next base: position 8,234 of record DATJYA010000461.1, on the reverse strand, counting down.
TCACGGTCAATCCGATCTACCAGATGACCGGCCAGCACGATTTCAACGAAGTGGTGTTCAACGGCGCCTTCGTGCCCGACGATCACGTGCTCGGCGAAATCGACGGCGCCTGGAAGCAGGCGACCAGCGAGCTTGCCTATGAGCGCAGCGGGCCGGAACGGTTTCTGGAGACGTTCTACGTGCTGTCGGAACTGGTGCGGGCGCTGGGCCCCAGGCCCGACCGGCGTGGCGCCGAAGGCCTCGGCCGGCTGGTGGCGCAACTGCACACGATGCGGCGCATGTCGGTGTCGGTGGCCGGCATGCTGCAGGCGGGCAAGGAGCCGGTGGTCGAGTCCTCAATCGTCAAGGACCTCGGCACCGTGTGGGAGCAGAAATTGCCCGAGCGTGTGCGCGATCTCGGCGCCTTCCTCGAGGAGGAAACGGGCAATCGCGTTGCGCTCGACGAGCAGCTTGCTTTCGCGCTCAAGGTCGCACCCAAGCTCACCATTCAGGGCGGCACCACCGAAATCCTGCGCGGCATCATCGCCCGCGGCCTGGGCCTGAGGTAAAGGAGCGCGCCGTGCCGGACATCGCCAAATTGCTATGGCCGAAGACGGTGGCGGTGGTCGGCGCTTCGTCCGACACGCACGGATTGCGCGGCCGCATTCTCGAAGTGATGCTCAGCCACCCGTTCAAGGGCACGATCTACCCGGTGAGCCGCAGCGCCGCCGAGGTGCAAGGATACAAGGCCTACAGGTCGGTCGCCGAGCTTCCCGAGCCGGCCGATCTTGCCATTCTCATTATTCCGGCGGAGTTCATCCCCGACGAGCTCGAGCGCTGCGGTCGCGCCGGCGTCAAAGCCGCGGTGATCTTAAGCTCCGGCTTTGCCGAGGAGCCGGGTGAAGCCGGCCAGCGCATGCAGGCGGCGATCCGCGCCACCGCCAGGCGTTACGACATGGCGGTGACCGGACCGAACACCGAGGGCTTTGCCAATATCGCCGCCGCGCTGTGCCCTACTTTCAGCCCGGCAATGGATGTGACCGCCGGCCCTCTCACCCCGGCGCAGCCGCTGGGCACGGGTGAGGTCTCGGTGATCTCGCAGAGCGGCGGGCTCGGCTTTGCCTTCTTCGACCGCGCGCGCGGGCGCAATCTCAAATTCCGCCATATCGTGACCACCGGCAATGAAGCAGCGCTCGAAGCCTCGGACGTCGTCGATTACCTGCTCGACGAGGGCGAGACCGACGTCTTTCTGCTGCTGCTGGAAGACGTGAAGACGCCGGAGAAATTCCGCCGCGCCGCCGACAAGGCGTTGAAGGCCGGCAAGCCGCTCATCGTGGCCAAGATCGGGCAGACCGAACCGGGGCGCCGCGCGGTCGCCTCGCACACCGCGGCGCTCGCCGGTTCGCATGCCGCCTATCGCGCGATCTTCCAGCATCACGGCGTAATCGAAGGCACTGATTTCGACGAGATGATCGACCTCGCCGCCGGCTTTCTCGCCTGCGCCGACAAGCTGCCGGCCGGCAAGCGCATGGGCATCTGCACCTCATCCGGCGGCGCCGGCGTGTGGATGGCGGATGCCTGCGTGCGCGCGGGGCTGGAAGTGCCCGAACTCGACGCCGCGACGCGCGCGAAAATCGATGCGCTCATCCCTTCCTACGGCACCTCGCAGAACCCGGTCGATTCCACGGCGCAGGGCGTGCACCAGCTTGGCTATGCCACCTTCGCGCGGTTGGTGGCGCAATCGCCGCAGATCGACGGCGTCATCGTCGTCGTCACCGCGCGTCGTTCCGCTTTTCTCGCCGATGACCAGGCGAAGCTCGCGGCGCTGGCGCGCGAAACGAAAAAGCCCATCTTCCTATGGACGTACACCTTGCCGGCGGAGAAAAGCGTCGAAATCGTCAACGACGCCGGCTATCCGCTGTTCAAGAATGCCGACAGTTGCGCGCGCGCGATGTGCGCCATGGCGGGTTACCGGGCCTTGCGCGAACGACTGCTGCGGCCGCCGCGGACGAGCGCCTGGAAACCGGACCGCACCGCGGCGCAAGCGATGCTGGCTGCGTCGGCGTCGGTCCTGTGCGAGTGGAAGGCGCGGCCGTTGCTGGCGACCTACGGGATTGCCGGCGGCGAGACCGGCGAACTGGTCCGCTCGGCAGCCGAAGCGCAAGCGGTCGCGGAAAAATTCGCCAAGCCGATGGCGCTGAAGGTGCAGTCCGCCGGCATCACGCACAAAACCGAAGCGGATTGCGTCGCGATCAATATCGGCCAAGACGCCGTTGGCGTGACCTTCGACCGGCTGCTCGCCAATGCCCGACGCCACGCGCCGCCCGATCATATCGATGGCGTGCTGGTGCAGCCGATGGCGCCGGCCGGGCGCGAAATCATTCTCGGCGTCGCCCGCGATGCCACCTGGGGTCCGCTGCTGATGATGGGCCTGGGCGGCGTGCTGGTCGAGGCGCTCGGCGATGTGGCGCTTGCGCCGGTGCCGCTCGATCACGACGCGGCGCGCGGCCTTCTCGGCCGTCTCAAAGGCGCCAAGCTGCTTGGCGCCCATCGCGGCGCGCCGCCGGCCGATGTCGAGGCGCTCGTCGAATTGATGGTGCGGCTGTCGCATTTTGCCGCCGACCACGCCGACGAGGTTGCCGAAATCGATCTCAATCCGGTTATCGTCCACGCCAGGGGCCAGGGCGTTTCCATTGTCGATGCCTTGATCGTCAGGCATCCGCTCCATCGCACGCAGCGCGGCGCCGCGGAATAATTCGGAGGAAATTCAATGGGTCCGTTCAAGGATATCGCCGTCGAACAGAACGGCCATGTGACGCTGATCGAGATCCGGCGGCCACCGCACAATTTCTTCGACATCGCCCTGATCAAGGAAATCGCCAGTGCCCAGGAGGCACTCGACGACGACGCGGACTGCCGCGCCTTGGTCTGGGCGGCGCAGGGAAAGTCGTTTTGCGCCGGCGCCAATTTCGGCGACGGCTCGACGCTCGACAAGGACGGGAGACGGCCTGACGACCTCAGCCGGCAGGCCGCGGTGCAGCATCTCTACATCGAGGGCAATCGGCTGTTCCGCACCAGGAAGCCGATCATCGCCGCGGTGCACGGCGCCGCGGTCGGCGGCGGCCTGGGGCTGGCGATGGTTGCCGACTTCCGTGTGACCTGCCCGGAGGCTCGCTTCGTCGCCAACTTCACCCGCCTTGGCTTTCACCCTGGCTTCGGCCTTACGACGACCTTGTCGGCGGTGATCGGGGAAACCAAGGCGGCGCTGATGTTCTACACCAGCCGGCGCGTCACCGGCGAAGAAGCCTTCGCCATGGGCCTTGCCGACGTTCTGGTGCCGCAAGTGGAGGTGCGCGCCGCGGCGATGAAGCTTGCCGCCGAGATCGCCGAGAACGCGCCGCTTGGCCTCATGGCTACGCGCGCGACCATGCGCGGCAATATCGCCGAGCGCGTGCTCAAGGCAACCGAGCATGAACTCCAGGAGCAAACACGGCTGCGCAAGACCGACGATTTCAAGGAAGGCGTCAAGGCAACCGCCGAGCGCCGCGTGCCGAACTTTGTGGGACATTGATCCGCCATGGCGCTCTCTCTCCGCGAACTCCACCGCACAACGCAACCTCTGCTCAGCCCACTCGCGCACGACGCATTGTCAGCGCGGCTCATCAAGCAGGCGGGATTTCAGACTTTCAATGTCGGCGGCTCGGCCCTGCTCGCGGCCCGCTATGCCTTGCCGGATCTCGGCCTTGCCGGCTTCGGCGAAATGCTCGCCGGTCTTCGCGACATCGTCGAGGCGACGGAACTTCCCTGTCTCGTCGATGCCGATGACGGTTACGGTGACGTCAAGAGCGTCGTCCGCACCATTCAAGCCTACGAGGCCATCGGCGTCTCCGGCGTGCTGCTCGAAGATCAGTCGCGCGAGGGCAAGCAGCCCGGCGCTGCGGCCGCGCGCAATGTCGTACCCATCGAGGTCATGGAGCAGAAGCTCAAAGCAGCGCTGGCGATGCGGAAAAGCCCCGACTTCGTCATCATCGGTCGCACCGACGCCTATGGCGCGGTCGGGTTGGACGAGGCGCTGCGGCGCGGCGAACATTTCCTCAAGATCGGCGCCGACGGCGTCTTCCTCGCCGGGCTGAAGACGCCGGTGGATTACGCCCGCGTCGGCAAGGCCTTCAAGGGAAGCTGGAACGCCGCGGCGATCTTCGAGGGTACCGCGACGCCCTGGCTGGCGCCGAGCGAACTCCACGCCATGGGTTTCTCGCAGATCGCCTATCCGAACATTCTCATCGGCCGCGTCGCCAACGCGATCGAGACCGGCTTGCAACGCTTGAGCAAGCTCGCCGCCGGCGACGCCAAGGCCTTTGCCGGCGGCGAGCAGGAACTGGCGCTGAAAAGCCTGGCCGACGCGCTCGAACTGAAGACGTGGAACGACCTGGAGAAGCGCTTTTCCTGAACGTCAGCCGCCGTGGTGCAACCGCCGGTCGATCGCCAGCAGGATGGTGTTCACCACCGCCGCGAAGACGACCAGCAGGAACGTCACCGACATGATCAGGTCGACATTGTAGAGGCTGATGGCGTTCATCAGCAGATAACCGAGGCCATGCTGCGCGGCGAACATCTCGCCGAGCACGGTGCCGATGAGCGTCAGCGAGAAGCCGACGCGGATGCCGGTGAATATTTCCGGCACCGCCGCCGGGAACAGGATCGAGCGCACCATCGACGTTGGGCCGAGCTTGTAGACATGGCCGGTCTTGATCAGGATCGGCTTGATCGTGCGGATCGCGTTCAGCGTGAACAGCGCCACCGGGATGATGCCGTGGATGGCGCCGAAGGCGATCTTGGCCGAGAGGCCGAGCCCGAAGAACAGCAGGATGATCGGATAGAACGTGATCTTCGGGATCGAATAGAGCGCGACCAGCATCGGCTCCATGGCGTCGCCCGACAGGCGGTGCAGGCCGAGCGCAAAGCCGATCAGCAGGCCGAGTACGATTGCAATGGTGAGCGCAACGCCGAAGGCTTCCAGCGTGTCGCGCAGGTGCAGCCAGAACAGATCGGTGTGCATCAGCTTGCCAAGATAGGCGACCGTCTCCCACGGCGAGCGCAGCGCCACTTCGCCGACGACGAGATAGGCGAGTTCCCAGACCGCCAGCATGCCGACGATGAGGATGACGGTATTGCGTAAAGGCTTGCGCTCGGCGCCGTGCATCAGCCCTGCCCTCTCCGCGCGAGCAGCTTCTTTTCCCAACGCGACAACAGGCCGTTGACCGCGATCGAAAGCAGCAGGATCAGCAGGATCAGCGGGTACATCGTGGCGTTGTCGAAGTTCGTGTAGGCGTAGCCGATCTCGTAGCCCATGCCGGAGCGCGCCATGATGAATTCCGAGCCGATGACGCCGATGAAGGCGTAAGCGAGCGCAAGCTTGGCCGCGGTCAGGAGATAAGGCGCGCAGAAGGGCAGCGTCACCCGCAGCGCCGTCTGCAAGGCCCCGAGCCGGTTGACCCGCGCCGTCTTTTTCAGGACCAGCGGCACGCGGTCGAGGCCGTTCAGCGTGGTGACGATCACCGCGACGACGCCGAGCAGGTAGCCGATCAGCAGTTGCGGCCCGTCGCCGAGGCCGAACATGACGATAAACAGCGGATAAAAGGCAAAGACCGGAATCGCGTAGTAAGTCGCAAACAGCGGATCGAGGATTTCGCGCACGGTCCTGTAGCCGTGCAGGACCGTGCCGATGATCGCTCCACTGACAAAGGCAAGCGCGAAGGCGAGCAGCACATTGGCCAGGCTCTTGCCGATTTCGCCGAAATATCGCCCGGCGAGCAGCATCCTGAAAAAATCGATGATGATGACGTGCGGCGGCGGCATCGTGATCTTGTCGATCACGCCGGTAAGGCACAGCACCTCCAGCAGCAGGACAAAGCCGACCACGACCGTGACCTGGTAAAGCCGGACCCGGCTCATGTGCCGCCACCCATGCGGCCCATGGTCTTCAGCGATTCGTCGCGCAACGTCTTCCACAGCCGGCTGGTGAGCGCGCCGAAGTTCTCATCCTCGACGATGCGGCTGTCGCGCTGGCGCGGCCATTTCGTCTCGACAAGGTCGATGATTCTTCCCGGCCGCGCCGACATCACGGCGATGCGGTCCGCCAGCATGCCCGCCTCGTCGAGCGCATGGGTGATGAGAAAGACGGTGGCACCGGTTTCCCGCCACAGGCGCAGCATCTCGTCGCCCATCAGCAAACGGGTCTGCTGGTCGAGCGCGCCGAACGGCTCGTCTAGCAGAATGAGCCGCGGCTCCATGACGATCGTGCGCGCGATGCAGACGCGCTGACGCATGCCGCCGGACAACTGCGCCGGATAGCTGTGGGCAAAATCGCGCAACCCCATCATCTCGATGACGGCCGCAGCCCGGCGCGCCTTTTCTTCGGCGCTCATGCTCTTTTGCCGCAGGCCGAACAGAATGTTGTCGCGCACGTTGAGCCAGGAAAAGCAGGCGTCCTCCTGGAAAACGACGCCGACGCCGTCCGGGATTTCCTTGCCGATCGGACGCCCCTCGAATTCAATTGCGCCTTCGCTCGGCTGCGACAGCCCGGCGATCAGCTCAAGCAGCGTCGATTTGCCGCAGCCGGACGGCCCGACGACGGCGAAGAATTCGCCTTTCTTGATGCTGAGATCGATAGGGCCAAGCGCGCGCACCGCCTGGCCGCCGCCGCTGGCGGGGAAGACTTTCGTCACCCCGCGCAGCGTCACCTGTTCCGCGGACAACTGCTGACCCTCCCGGATCGCCGCCGTCTACTTTATCTTCTTCAGATCGTCCGGCAGGAAGCTTGTATCGACCACTTTCGACAGATCGATGTCGCCGGTCAACGCGCCGACGCTCTTCTGCACCTCGATAATCCGCTTCATTCCCTCGAGATGGATGTCGCCTTCGCCCCAATAGGGAACACCCTCGGTCAGACTGGTGGTGAGGTTCCTGATCGCGCTCTCCGCCACTTCCTTGGTGATGTTGAACGGCTTGGCGATGATCTCTGCGGCCTGGTCCGGATGCTCCTTCATGAACTGGACGGCGCGGCGACGGGCGCGGATGACGGCACGGATGAAGTCGCCGCGGGTCTTGGCGGCTTCGCCGGTGACGACGCCGACGACGTTATCGAGCGGCGGCAGAGCCTCGGCACCGGTGATCAGCACGCGATATTTGTCCTTGTTCTGCGACCACAAGGGCTCCGTCACCGGGGCAACGTCGATCTGGCCGAGCTCGAGCGCGGCGACCATCGGGCCGAAGCCGCCGGTCTTGACCAGCTCGGCATCGTCCTTCGTCAGGCCGGCCTTCTTGAGCATGAGGACGTCGAGCGCCTCGCTGGTCGAGCGCGGATTGGTGTAGCCGATCTTCTTGCCCTTGAGGTCCTTGATGGTCTTGATCGGCGAATCCTTTTTTACCAGCCAGGCGAACTCGGCGATGGTGAGCACGTTGTCGCTGACGATTTTGAGGTCGGCGCCGCTCTGGATTGCGACCGCGATGGCACCCGGATTGGCTTCGCCGTAGGCGACACCAGCCATGGCATTACGCACCGAGGTGCCGCCGCCTCCCGAGGAGATGATGCCGGTGACGTTGGCGCCCTCTTCCTTGAAGTAGCCCTTGGCGAGCGCGACGCCGAACGGCATGCCGTTGGCGGACGAGCCGTAATTGCCGACGGCGATGTCTTCGGCGCGCGCCGCCGTCAAGGCGAAGGCGATGAGGGCAAGCGTGGAAAGACCGACACGCGAAAAAGCTCGGCAAGACATTGTTTCCTCCAGTTTGGGCCTGCCGGCTTATTTCCCGGCATTTTTCGGCGGTGCAGACGCCTGCTGCGGCGCTAACCGCTCGGCGCAGAATATATACTTTTTTGCGTCGATCTCTATTTGAATCTCTTGTTGACTCGCCGTGCGCCACGCCATTTTGGCCCGCCGAGGCGGGTTTTGGTCAGGCGATGTTGGCCAATTCGGCCACGCCCGCCCGGAAGCCGGCTCCGAGGCGGCCAGTTCAACCGCTGCCACCTGGCACGCGCATCAAATCCGGCCTTCTTCGACTGCGTGACAGGACACGGCCGACGATCCCCGTTCGATCAGCCGGGGCAACTCGGCGCGGCAGCGGGCATTGGCGTGCGCGCAGCGCGGGTGGAAGGGGCAGCCCTTCGGCGGATCGAGCGGATTGGGGACTTCGCCCTCGACCGGCTCGCGTTTGGGCAGCGCCGCGTCGAGTTGCGGCACGGCGGCGAGCAGCAT
>DATJYA010000460.1:0-4354 GCA_035499835.1 Pseudolabrys sp. | reverse complement strand
CAATCGAGGGTGGCCATTTGCCGGACCAGGACGCCGCCGTCGCCGCGCCGGCAATTGTCGGGGCGCTGCTCGAAGGGCTGCTCGGCCCGCTCGCGCCGAAGCTCGACGATGCGGCGGCGCGCCGCGCGGCGGTGCAAAGCGCGACGCTGCTGGCGCTGCGCGCGCTCGGCGTCGTCGACGCGCGCGCCCGCGGCCTCGTTGCGCAATGCGCGTTGCCCTAGATGACCGCCGCCGGGATCTTGTCGAGCGGCAGCGTCACCCGCTTCACGTCCCGTTCGTCCGGATCGTCGGTGACGCGAAAACCAAGTTCGCGGCACATCAATAGCATCGTGTGATTTTCCGCCAGCACCTGGCCATGGACCGTTTTCAGGCCCTTCTCCTTGGCTGCGGCGATCATGTGCTTCATCATCAGCCAGCCGAGCCCGTGGCCCTTGAGGTGCGAACGCACCAGGATCGCGAATTCGGCGTTGTTGCCGTCGGGATCGTCATGCAGGCGCACCACGCCGAGCATGCGTCCGCTTGCCTCCTCGAGGGCGATAAACGCCATGGCGTGCCTGGGATCGTAGTGGACGAGTTTGTCGATGAGTTCGGGAGCCACCTCCTGCATGGCGGCAAAGAAGCGCAGCCGCAGGTCAACGGCCGTGACCTCCTTGAGAAAGTCGGGATAAAGCGCTGCGTCGGCAACGCGCAGCGGCCGGATCAGCACCGGCGTCCCGTCCAGCAATGCGACCTGGCGTTCCTGCACCGCTTTATACAAGCAGGCTTTGTGCCACGTCAGTGCGACATCAGCGTCGGTACCGTCATCGACTCGAGGATGCCGCGGGTGGCGCCACCGAGCACGAATTCGCGCAGCCGGGAATGCCCATAGCCGCCCATGACGATCATGTCGGTATTGGAATCCGCCGCATAGGACAGGATGGTCGAGGCGACGTCGATATCCGGCGAGGTGATGCGCTTGAGCACGATCTTCAAATCATGGCGGGCGAGATGTTTGGCGAGATCGGCGCCGGGCGCCTCGTCGGCTTTGAAGCCTTTGCTGGTGACGAGGACGACCTCGACCTGTTTGGCCTTTTTCAGGAACGGCATGGAGTCGGCGATGGCGCGGGTCGCGGCGCGGCTGCCGTCCCAGCACACCATGACGTGATCCAGTTTCAGCCCGTCTTTCTGGATAAACGGCACGACGATGACCGGGCGGCCGGATTCAAACAGCACGCCTTCGTCGACGACTTCGACCGGCCCTTCCTCGTCGCGGTTGGCCTGGCCGACGATGGCGACGTCGAAGCGGCGCGCGAGCTTGCCGAGTTCTTCCGCGGCGCCGGCGACACTGGCGTTGAGGAGGCGGCTTTCGTAGGAAATGCCGGCGCGCTTGGCCGCCTGCTCGAAGCGGGCGACCGACTCGTTTGCCAGCTTTTCGGCCTCGGTGCGCTGGATTTCGATGAATTCCGGCGGGATGCCGCCCATGACGGAACCGGGAATGACCGGGTCGTAGACAAACGCGACGGCGGTCAAATGCGCGTCGAAAGTCTCGGCCACCGAGATGGCGAAATTTGCGGCCGGGTCACTTCCACCAGATGCGAGATTGACGACGATATCCTTGATCATGTTGCCTCCTCCTCGTTTCTATATGCCGAGCCGCGACGATCACGGCTTTGACCAAGGTCAATTGCGGGCGATGCCTACTTCTTCTTGCCGTCCGGGCCGAACTGCTTGAGGTAGGCCCAAAGATTGCTGCGGTCGCTCTCGTTCGGCAGGCCGGGGAAGATCATCTTGGTGCCGGGGATCTTGGCCTTCGGATTCGTGATGTATTCCTTGAACGTCGCCTCGTCCCAGACGATGCCGGAGTTCTTGTTGGCGTCGGAATAGCTGTAGCCCGCCGCGGTACCGGAATGGCGCCCGTCGAGGCCATTGAGTTCGGGGCCGACCTTGTTCTTGGCCCCTTCACCGACGGAGTGGCAGGGGAAGCACTTCTTGAATACCTGCTCGCCGGCGGTGGCGTCCTGAGCTTGTGCCGACCCAACCATCGCCGCCAGTGCCATCGCCGAGATGACCAGTGCTGTTTTCATCGATACGCTCCGTCTCATGATTGACGCCGCCCGCCGCCGGGCGCCTTAGGCCCGGCCCAATGCCGAATTGGTTTTGCCAGCCCTATGTATCGGCCGTCAAATAGCTATATCGTTGGCATCATACACGGCCGGGACTCGATCGTATGACATTGCGGATGCCGGAAGCGGATGGCGAGGTACTGGCGCGGCGCGCCCGCATTGTTGCCGCGTTGCGCACGATCGTCCCCGGCGAGGGCGTCATCGCCGCCGAGTCGGAGATGCGCGCCTTTGAAAGCGACGGGCTGACCGCCTACCGGCAGATGCCCATGGTCGTGGTGCTGCCGGAAACCACCCAGCAGGTCTCGCAGGTGCTCGCCTATTGCCACGCCGAGGGTATCAAGGTGGTACCGCGCGGGGCGGGGACCTCACTCTCCGGCGGCGCGCTGCCGCTCGCCGACGGGGTGCTGCTCGGCATGGCCAAGTTCAATCGCATCCGCGAGATCGACTTTGCCAACCGCGTCGCCGTGGTCGAGCCTGGCGTCACCAATCTCGCGGTGAGCAATGCCGTCGTGCACGAGGGCTTCTACTACGCGCCCGATCCGTCCTCGCAGATCGCCTGCACCATCGGGGGCAATGTGGCGGAGAATTCCGGCGGCGTGCATTGCCTGAAATACGGCATGACCAGCAACAATGTGCTCGGCTGCGAAATCGTGCTGATGAACGGCGAGGTGCTGCGCCTCGGCGGCAAGCACCTCGATGCGCAGGGCTACGATCTGCTCGGTCTCATCGTCGGCTCGGAAGGCATGCTCGGCGTGGTCACTGAAGTCACCGTGCGCATCCTGAGAAAGGCCGAATATGCGCGCGCGGTTCTTATCGGCTTTCCGTCATCGGAGGACGGCGGCGCCTGCGTCTCCGCCATCATCGGTGCCGGCATTATTCCGGGCGGCATGGAGATGATGGACGGGCCCGCCATCCGGGCGGTGGAAGAATTCGTTCACGCCGGCTATCCGCTCGACGTCGAGGCGCTGCTGATCGTCGAGGTCGACGGCACCCGCGCCGAAGTCGATCATCTGACCGAGCGGGTCGAAGCCATCGCGAAACAATGCCGCGCGGTCTCCTGCCAGGTTTCGACCTCGGAAGAGCAGCGGCTGCTGTTCTGGGCGGGGCGCAAGGCCGCGTTTCCTGCGGTTGGCCGCATCTCGCCTGACTACTACTGCATGGACGGCACTATTCCGCGCGGCAAGCTGCCGCTGGTGCTGGCGCGCACCAAGGAACTGTCGGAAAAGTACGGGCTGCGTGTTGCCAATGTTTTCCATGCCGGCGACGGCAACATGCACCCGCTCATTCTTTACGACTCCAACAAGCCGGGCGAGCTCGAGCGCGCCGAGGAATTCGGCGCCGACATCCTCAGGCTGTGCGTCGAGGTTGGCGGCGTTCTGACCGGTGAGCACGGCGTCGGCGTCGAAAAGCGCGACCTGATGCCGGTGATGTTCTCCGAGATCGATCTCAACGCGCAGCAACGCGTGAAATGCGCCTTCGACGAGAAGGGCCTGCTCAATCCCGGCAAGGTCTTTCCCAAGCTGCATCGCTGCGCCGAATTGGGCCGCATGCATATTTCCGGCGGCAAGCTGCCGTTTCCCGATATTCCAAGATTCTAAATGCCTGACACGCTGAAGCCCCGCGACGCCAAAGAAGTCGAGGAGGCCGTGCGCTGGGCGCTCGGCAACGACAAGGCGCTGGAACTGGCCGGGCAGGGGTCGAAGCGCCAGATCGGCCGGCCCAGCCAGACCGATATCACGCTCGATCTCTCCGGGCTTTCCGGCGTCACGCTTTACGAGCCGGAAGAGCTCGTGCTTTCGGCCAGAGCCGGCACGCCGCTCGCCGAGATCGAGGCGATGCTCAATAAAAATAACCAGGCGTTGGGCTTCGAACCGATGGATTATGGGCCGCTGTTCGGCGCCGAACCGGGCCGGGGTACCATTGGCGGCGCCATTGCCGTCAATCTCTCCGGCCCCCGCCGCATCAAGGCTGGTGCCGCGCGCGACCATTTCCTCGGCGTCAGCGCCGTCACCGGCCGCGGCGATACCGTCAAATCGGGCGGCCGGGTGGTGAAGAACGTCACCGGCTACGACATGTGCAAGCTCATCGCCGGCTCCTGGGGCACGCTTGCCGCCATGACCGACGTCACCGTCAAGGTGCTGCCGAAGCCGGAAGCCGAGGCGACCGTCGTTGTGTCTGGCCTCGACGATAGCCGCGCCGGCGAAGCGATGGCCGCGGCGATGGGCTCGGCGTTCGATGTCTCCGCCGCCGCG
>DATJYA010000459.1:0-3171 GCA_035499835.1 Pseudolabrys sp. | reverse complement strand
CTATCCCGGCATGCAGATCACCACCGCCGCCGCCGACACCGCCGAGCAACTGATCGAGGTGCACACCGGCGAAGGCGTCGTCAAATGGGTCTGGCACACCTATTTCATCATGCAGCACTACACGCCGCAGCTGGTGCCGGCGATGTGGGCCGCGCGCCAGCAGAAGGGCGAAATCTCCTTCACCGCGATCAACGCCGTGCAGTATCCGCTCGGGCTGCTCGCCATGGCGCTGTTGCCGGTCATCGTGCTGCTGGCGGCGCGCAAAATGCTTCCCGTCGCGACCGGGGAACTGGCTGCCACCATCGCGCTTACCCTTCTCGCCAATGCCTTTGTCTGCGGCGCGCTGTCCAATCCGCACGACCGCTACGGCGCGCGCGTGGTCTGGCTGGCGGGGTTTGTCGTCATCCTGGCCGCGGCCGAATTCAGCGCGCGTCGGCGCCGTCAAGAGTTGAACTAAATCTGCGCCTCCGTATGATCGTTGTGCGCTGCAACGGGGCTGGACATGGTGGACGTGACGGTGACCGGGCTTGCCGCGCAAGGCGATAGCGCCTCGCGCCCGGCTCCCCGGTCAGGCCTTGTGCCCTGGATCCTGTCGAGCGCCGCCATGCTGTTGCTGCTGCTGCTGCCGGCATTGTGGAACGGCTTTCCGCTCATCTTCCCCGACACCGGCGGCTATCTCGCCCGCCCGCTCGAAGGCACCCTCGATCTCGGCCGCTCGGCGCTCTACGGGCTGTTTCTTGTCGCCGGCCTGCCGCTCGCCTTCTGGCCCGTCGTTATTGTCCAATCGGCGCTGACCATCTGGCTCGTCGTGCTGACGATGCGCGCGCATGGACTTGGCGGGCGGCCGTGGCTTGCGCTCGGCATCGTCGCGCTGCTGTCGTCTGCCACCAGCCTGCCCTGGCTTGCCGGCCAGTTGCTGCCCGACGTCTGGTTTCCCGCCGCCGTCATGGCGCTTTATCTGCTGGCGTTCCGCGATGCGACGCTGGCGCTATGGGAGCGCCTTCTGCTTGCATGCGTGATCGCTTTCGCCATTGCCAGCCACATGGCGGCCGCCGGTCTCTGCGTCGGGCTGATCGCGGCGCTGTGGCTGCTCGGCCGTTTGCCTCGGCTCGACATGCCGAAGCCGCGCCTGATCTTCGCCGTTGGCGCGGTCGCCGTCGGCATCCTGCTCTGCCCGGTGTCGAATTGGGCCATTGCCGGCAAATTCGCCTTCACGCCGGGCGGTTCCAGCTTCCTGTTCGGCCGCCTGGTCGAGGACGGTATCGTCTCCCGGTATCTGGAGGACCGCTGCCCCGATCCGGCGCTGCGCCTGTGTCCGTACAAGGCAGAACTCGCCGATTATGACGGCGACGACTGGCTGTGGGATCCCGACTCGCCGTTCCGCAAGCTCGACGGCTGGGAAGGCATCGGCGACGAAGAGCGTGACATCATCCTCGCCACGCTCGCGCGCTATCCCTTGATCCATATCGTCGACGCCGTCTCCGACATTTTCGACCAGCTCACGTCCTTCCAGACTGAAGTCAGCCTCGACGACAACGCACCGACAATCGGCGCCTTCCACGACTGGGCGCCGCATTTGCTGCCGCAATTGATGCGCGCGCGCCAGCAGACCGGCCGCATCAACGTCAGCGCCCTCAACCTCGTCCATGTTCCGGTTGCCGCGCTGGCCATGGCCGGTCTCCTCGCCGCCATGATCTTCCGCCGCCCGGCAAAACTTGCACCGGAGCTCGCCGCGCTTGCCGCCACCGTGCTGCTGGCGCTGTTCGTCAACGCCGCGATCTGCGCCGTCTGCTCGCATGCGGTGGACCGTTATCAAAGCCGGCTGGCCCCGCTCGCGCTGTTCGTGGTGGCACTGACCGTCGTCGAAGGCTGGCGACGGACCCGTCTTGGGGCGACGCGCGATTTATCCTAGAGTTTCTCCGGACCAATCAGGAGCCCTTGCCGATGGCCGATGCCGCCGTGATGCAACAACTTGCGCCCACGGGAAAATTGCGCGTCGCCATCGCGGTCGCGCCCTCGCCCTCGGCCCAATTCGCCATCACGGATGGCGCCGGCTTTAAGGGCGTCGCCGTCACGCTGGGCAATGCGCTGGCCAAGAAGCTCGGCGTGCCCGCCGAAATCGTGCCCCATCAGGCCTCAGGCGAAATCCAGAATTCGGCCGCCGACAACAAATGGGACGTGGCTTTCCTGCCGGTCGACGACGAACGCAAGAAATTCGTCGATTTCGGCAACGCCTATCACCTGCTGCAAAGCACGTTTCTGGTCGCCCCTGGCTCGAAGCTGCAATCGGTCAAGGACGCCGACGCACCGGGCGTCGGCGTCGGCGGCGTCGCCAACACCGCGACCTTCCGCGCGGCGGTCAAATCGACGCCAAAGGCCACTCATATTGAATTCAAGGGCGTGGACATGGCGACGGCGGCCATGAACGAGGGCAAGATCGAGGCGATCGCGCTGTCGCGGGAGTCGCTCGGCGGGCTGGCGGCAAAAATCCCCGGCTCACGCGTATTGCCCGATGCGTTTCTCAATTCCACCACTGCGGTCTGCGTGCCCAGGGGCAAGCCGGCGGCGCTCGGCTTTGTCAGCGAATTCATCGAGGAAGCCAAGGCCTCAGGCCTGGTGCGCCGCGCACTCGATGAGATGGGCCTGAAGTCGTCGATCGTCGCGCCGGCCGGCATGAAGCCTTAGTCTAGAAACCAGGGGGACCAACGCCATGAGCGATACCAGTAGCGCACGAGAGCAAGGCGAAAGCGACATCTTCAGCTTCGACCTGTCCGACGAGGCGATCGAGCGCGCGGCAGACGGAAAGGCCCTGGCTGCAAACCCCACGGTGCCGTCCGCGATCATCTGCATCCCATTCGGGGTGTAGCGCGCGCCTAGCCCTGCTTCTCCGGGGTCGTCACGACGAGCCCGTCGAGCTCGGCGGTGACCCTGATCTGGCACGACAGTCGCGAATTCGGCCGCACGTCGTAGCCGA
This sequence comes from Pseudolabrys sp., assembly GCA_035499835.1. Classification (GTDB taxonomy): domain Bacteria; phylum Pseudomonadota; class Alphaproteobacteria; order Rhizobiales; family Xanthobacteraceae; genus Pseudolabrys. The sequence continues at coordinate 197 of DATJYA010000459.1, read as the reverse complement.
AATCGAGCATGTCCTCTTCCATCGGCGAGGGCTCGCCGGTTTTGGCGCGCCAGGCTTCGTCGACATAGACGTGACAGGTGGCGCAGGCGCAGGCGCCGCCGCATTCGGCTTCGATGCCGGGAATGGCATTGCGGATCGCCGTTTCCATCACCGTCGAGCCGACTTCGGCATCCACTGTGCGCGCGGTACCGCTGGAA
>DATJYA010000458.1:0-4653 GCA_035499835.1 Pseudolabrys sp. | reverse complement strand
GAGTCGCAAGGGCGCACCGTCGACAAGAGCATGCCGCCGTGGGCGCGCCGCGCCTTGCCCATCGGTTTTGCTCCGGGCGAGCAGGAGGACTTTGCCAAAGCGCAGGGAGAATTTTTCGGCCGGCTGGAAACGGCGGCGAATTCACCGGATGCGCCAGCCGCCGCCTATCTCGAATCGAATGGCCGCTGGAACAATCTGATCAACGCCATCGGCACCTACATCAGCGGCGCCGAGCTTGACCGGCTCTCGGTCCGGGATTTCGAGAATTATGCCGGCAACGACCAAAACTGGCGTATCGTCGAGGGCTACGGCACTACGATTGCCGCCTACGGCGCCAATCTCAACACGGTGCTCAAATGCCCGGTGCTACAAATCGATCACAGCGGCCGACGGCTGCGAATCGAAACGGCGCGCGGCTCCATTTCCGCCGATCAGGTCATCGTGACGCTGCCGACGAGCATCCTCGGCGACAAGGAGTCGCTGTTTCATCCGGCGCTGCCGGAAAAAACCGAAGCCGCGCGCGGACTGCCGCTCGGTCTGAACGACAAGCTGTTTCTGTCGCTGGAGAACGCCGGGGAGTTCGACAAGGACACGCGCATCTTCGGCAGCACCGATCGCATTGGCACGGCGATGTATCACATGCGGCCGTTCGGGCGGCCGCAGATCGAAGTCTATTTCGGCGGCAGGAACGCCTGGGATCTGGAAGCGGGCGGCGATGAGGCCTTTTTCGATTTCGCCAAGTCCGACCTTACGCGCCTGCTCGGCCATGCGTTCACGCGCCGGATCAAGCCGCTTGCCATTCATCGCTGGGGCGCCGATCCTTTTGCGCGCGGCGCTTATTCCTACGCAATGCCGGGCAAGGCCGGCTGCCGCGCCGAGTTGGCGGCGCCGGTCGACGAGCGGCTGTTCTTTGCCGGCGAGGCCTGTTCGAAACACGATTTCTCTACCGCGCATGGCGGCTTCCTGACCGGCGTCGCCGCCGCCGATCAGGTCATCGCCGCGCGCAAGCGCCGGCGCACGGCGTAATCACGATTTGAGGAACCGGTCGAGCGTGCCGGTCTCGGTCTTGTCGCTTTCGAAGTCCCTGGCGATGCGCTCGTAGAGCCGCGCCGCCGCTTCCAGCATGGCATGCTCGGGGTGCTCGCCGCCGACAAAGGCGCCGATCTCGTCGAGCTCGGCGACCCAGCGATAGGCCTTGGAGTACATGTTCGGCGTCTGCCGCGTCAGCCAGGCGAGCAGCGCCGGCTGGCTCTCGGCAAGCTCGGCCTTCAGCGCTTCCGCCGAGCCGCCGCGTGCGGCGGCGAGCATCATCGCCGCGCCGAGCGCGGTGAAGCCCTTGGTGATGCCGGCGTAGGACATCTTCAGCGCCGCAGCGGCGGTGAGCGGGCCTTGCAGCACGCGCACGATCAGCCCGTAGTCGTTGAGCCGGGCGAAGTCCGGCGCCTGTGGCCCTGAGGCGTAGAATTTGGTGTTGCCGGTGCCCGGTTTGGGCGGCGGGCCGATGATGCCGGCGCCGACGAAAGGACAGCCGGTTGCCGCGATCACTGCGGCGACGCGCTCGACCGTCTGCGGGCTCACCGCGTTGCAGTCGACGTAAGTCGGCTTTGTGTTGGCGGCGGCGAGCACCGGGGCAAAGCGCTCGGCAAGCGCCAGCGCCTCGCCCGGCGGCACGATCGACAGGAAGAAATCCGCTTGCGCAAGCTCGCGGTCGCTGACCGCCTGCATGCCGGCCTCGCGCGCGCGCTTGGCGCTTTGCTCGCTGCGGCCGACAAGCGAGGTCAGCACCTTCACTTTATTTTCGGTGAGGCGCTGCGCGACGCCCGCGCCCATGGCGCCGGCGGCGACGATGGCGACGGTGGGGATCATAGGCCGGTCACTCCGCCGTTTTCGCAGCGGTCATCATCCGCGAAAGCGGATGATCCAGTAATCGCGAACGCTGCGAGAATCACTTGCGCTGCGGCGTACTGGATACCCCGCCTTCGCGGGGTATGACGTGGAGAGCACGGCGCTGGCGCCAAGGAACATCTCATAGGCCGGTCACTCCGCCGTCGAGATTGATGCTCTGCCCGGTGACGAAGGCGGACGCTTCGGAGGCGAGGAACAGCGCGGCGCCGACCAGGTCTTCCGGCGTCTCCGCGCGCGGCACGCATTGCATGGCGATGACGCGCTCCTTCTGCGCCGGCGTGATGGTCTTGCGCTCGATCTCGGTGAAGGTCACGCCGGGCAGAAGCGCGTTGACGGTGATGTTGTCGGGGCCCAGCTCGCGCGCCATCGACAGGCTCATGCCCATCAGCGCCGATTTCGTCGCAATGTAGTGCAAGTAGTTCGGCCGCCCGAGCCGCACCGCGCCGGAGGCGATATTGATGATGCGGCCCCACTTGGCCCGCCGCATCGCGGGGAGCACGGCGCGGGCGCACAGGAACGGTCCGGTGAGGTTGACGCGCAGGACCTCGTTCCATTCCGCGAGCGGGATCTGGTCGAACGGCCGCATCTCCAGCGCCGAGAAAATCGCGGCATTGTTGATGAGAATGTCGATGCGGCCGAACTCGTCGTCGGCGATTTCGGCCATCTCCTTGACCGACGCTTCGTCGGCAACGTCGGTCTCGACCGCCAGCGCCTTGCCGCCCGCCCCCATGATCTCGGCGGAGACGGCGGCGGCCTTTTCCGTGTTGCGCTCGGCGATCACCACCGCAGCGCCGGCCATGGCGAAGGCCTTGGCGAAGACGCGGCCGATGCCTTGCCCCGCGCCGGTGATGATGGCGACGCGCTCCTTCAGCGACGGCGCGACGATGGTTTCGAGGCCGGGCGAGGGCGCCGTCATGCCGCGCCCCTTTCCGCCTGCACATGCGCCTCCAGCGCGCGGCGCGCGTTCCACGGCGCCCACCACGGCTTGAGGCCGAGATCCCCGGCGACGATGCCGGCGCTGATATAGCCGGCGCCGCCGGAAATGGCGCCGCCCGGATGCGCGGCCGAGCCGGCGATGTAGAGGTTGGGGATCGGCGAGCGGTAGCCGAAGTGGTTGTACATCACCTGCTCGGCGTTGAAGGCGCCCATGAAGATGTCGCCGCCGCGCATGTTGATCATCTCCTGCACGTATTCGCGGCCGGTATAGATGGAGCGGCCGAGAATGTTCTTCGCCGTCATGTTCGGGCAATAGCGGGCGAAGGTCTCGACGATCCTGTCGGCGAATTCCTCCTTCCAGCTTTGGTAATTCTGGCCGCCGATGTCGGGATCGAGCGGCATCACGTGCCAGCAATAGGTGGTGTGCTTGCCCGGCGGCGCCTGGGTCGGATCGAGCAGGCTCAAGGGCCCGGAGCCGAATTGCACGATCTTGGGCACGCGGCCCGCCTGTACGTCCTGATGCGCGGAGAACAGGTCCTGCATCGTTTCGGCGCCGATCGACCATTTCAGCGAGCGGTTGATATTGGGATCGAAAGCGGCGGCGGCAAAGCGCGGGCTCTCGTTGAGCGCCAGATGCAGCCCGAACAGGCTCCAGGCCGTGTACTGGAAATTGTCGAGTTTGTTCAGGAACGCCGCCGGCAATTGCGCGCGGCCGACGAGGTTTTCGAAGGTTTGATGTACATCCAGCGTGGAGGCGACGAACTGCCGCGCCCGCACGGTGCTGCCGTCGTCGAGCGCGATGCCGGTCGCCTTGCCGTTCTCGACGACGATTTTCTCGATGCGCACCTGCGGCTGATAGCTGCCGCCGGCGGCGATGAAGCTCTCCATCAAGCCGCGCGCCAGATTGAACGAGCCGCCCCGGCAGAGCTGGTAGCCGCTGTCGAGATCGAAGGCGCGGATCACCGAGCCCATCGGCGAGGTCTTTGACAGCGTGTCGGTGAGCCAGGTGCCGAACAGCGACACCTTGAACAGGAACAGCAGTTGCACGTGCTCGTTCTCGAACAGCTCGCGCACCACATCGAGCGGCTGGCGGTTGGCGACCGCGAGGAATTCCCGGCCGAGCGCAGTACGGTTGAGCAGGGCCTCGCGTTCCGCCTTCGCCAGCGGCTCGGCAAAGCGTTCGGGCAGGAAGATTTCGCGCGTGATCTTTTCCGCCTTGTGGTTCCACTCGCGGAAGGTGGCGGCGTCTTTCTTCGAGAAGCGCGCGATGTTGGCGACGGTTTCCTCGAGATCGCGCCCGAGTACCAGCGCCGAGCCGTCGTGATGCGCCTGACCGAATTCGTAGCGCGGCGTGATGTAGGTGACGCGGGCATCGAGCCCGAGATCCTTGAACCACGGCGTCTCGCTGATATGGAAGTGATTGATCGAATGCAGGTTGTGATAGAAGCCCGGCAGCGTCACCTCGCGCGTGCACAGGCCGCCGCCGTAGGTGAGCCGCCGTTCCACCAGCAGAATGTCGAGCCCGGCGCGGGCAAGATAGGCGCCGAGGATCAGCCCATGATGGCCGGCGCCGATGACGATGCCGTCATAGGTTTTGTCGAGGGCCTTGGACAAGGGCGCGTCCTTCCCGAATTATATTTCGTTTGGCCCAAGGGCCTCGTGCGGGGACACTGCCGGTCGAGCGGCGGACAGGTCAATGGCCGCTTCCGCATAGCCAATAAACCGCATTCGCCGACCAATTGGCCGCATAAACTTCGACCGGTGTAGACCTTTTGCCGCCGGTGCCGTTACGTTAGAATTTCGTATCGAAAA
>DATJYA010000457.1:0-4107 GCA_035499835.1 Pseudolabrys sp. | reverse complement strand
CACCGACGTGCAGAACATCGACATGATGAATCTCGCCGGCTTCTGCCGCAATTGCCTGTCGAACTGGATGAAGGACGCCGCAGACAGCCGGGGCGTGGCCATGACCAAGGACGAGAGCCGCGAGGTCGTCTACGGCATGCCTTACGAGGAATGGCGCAAGAAGTACCAGAAGGAAGCCTCGCCCGAGCAAAAGGCCGCCTTCGAAAAAGCAAGCGCCAAACACTAGGCTTTTGCGCCCTTATTCACAGGTGTGGATGTCGGGGGCTTCGCCCTGAGGCGGCGGGCTTGGCGCCGAAATTTTCCGTATGACATTGCAGGAAAACTGCCTTTCGTCATTCAGGAGAACGTCAATGCCTGCCACCGCCGCGGCCACAACAGAAGAAACCTCGCACCGCTTCGCCAAGGATCAGCTCAAGGCGATCATCGAACGCATCGAGCGGCTGGAAGAGGAAAAGAAGGCGACTTCCGACGATATCCGCGACGTCTATGCCGAGGCCAAGGGCACCGGCTTCGACGTCAAGGCACTGCGCACCATCGTGCGCATGCGCAAGCAGGACACCGACGAGCGCCGGGAAGAACAGGCCGTGCTCGAGATGTATATGAACGCGCTGGGGATGTTGAACTGATTTCGGTCGGTGAACGCGCAGCCCGTCAGGCCTGTCCACCTTTTTCCAGTAAGCCGAGTGCATGGCGGAGCTTTGCCGCTGCCGCCTCGCGCTCCTCCCCGGACATACGTTCAACCTCGAGCTCGAGCCGCATATTCGCGGTATCGCTCTGCTCAGCATCCTGCTTCAAGCCAGCCACCAGATAGGTACCGACCGGATTCGCAAGACCTTTCACGCGCACTTCGCCGCGCGCCTCGCAGCGCGTCTTGTCCTTCACCAAGGCGTAGGTCTCGAAAGAGATCAGGATGCCGCCCGGGGGCGCTTCATGCTCAAGCCGTGAGGCAAGATTCACGGTGCCGCCAACCATCGTATAGTCCATGCGGTCATCGCTGCCGAAATTGCCCACCGTGCAGTAGCCGGTGTGAATGCCGATGCGGCATTTGAGCGGCGTTGCAATGCCTATGTTCCGCCATTCATGCGCCAATTCGCTGACCCTCATCTGCATGGCGAGGGCCATTTGCACGCAGGCGAGCGCGTCTTCCTTGACGCCGAGCGTTGCCGGGTCGCCGAAGAACATGACGATGGCGTCGCCGACGTATTTGTCGATAGTCGCCCCATACTGCAGGGCGATCTTCGACATCTCGGTCAGGTAGTGGTTGAGCAGTTGCGTGAGATCTTCCGACTCCATCTTGTCGGTGATCTCGGTGAAGCCGACTAGATCGGAAAAGCAGACTGTGAGCTTTTTGCGCTTGCTGACGATCTTGACATCCTGCTGACCGGTGAAGATCGAATCGTAGACCTGCGGGGCCAGGTATTTGGCGAGCTTCGACGACAACGCGGCGAGCGCGCCGGACTTCTCGGTCAAATCCTGCTCGCGCTGCTTGAGCTCCGTGATATCGGAATAGACGGCAACGGTGCCGCCGTCCTCGGTGTGGCGCTCGCTGACCATCACCCAGCGGCCGTTGTCGCGCCGCTGCACTTGCGGCTCGCCCGGATTGCGATGCTGCCGCAGTCGCTCGGCGATCCATTCTTCGGCGCGGCCCTCGGCATCCTTGACATAACCGCTTTCGACTGCGCGGCGGATGATGCTTTCGAAGGTCGTGCCTGGATTCAGATCGATATCGAGGCCGGGGTAGAGTAAATTGCGGTAACACGAGTTACAGATAACGAGCCGGTCCTCGCCATCGTAACAGACAAAACCCTCGGAAATGCTTTCGATCGCTTCGGCGAGCCGCCGCTCGCTGCGCAGCCGCGCCTGCTCCGCCCGGCGCAGCGGCGTAATATCGTAGAGCCAGTAAAGCCGCTTGCCGCCGGCAACGGCGACGTGGCCCCCGTGATAGGCGACCTGGACATAGGAAATCAGGAGATTTAGCAATTCTCCCTGTTTGGTTTTCCAAACAACTTCTTCGTTGAGTAGCTGGCCGCCGCGTTCGCGCAAATCCTCGACAACGCGCTCGCGATGTTCGAGATTGGCCCAGAATCGCCGCGTGTCGAACAGCTCGAGTTCCTCTTTGTCGTAGCCTGTCAGCTCGCGCAGCCGCCAATTGTGAAACAGCAGTCGGCCGTCCTCGTCGACGACGCTCACGGCGGCCGGGCTGTAATCGAGAATTTCGCGGAGCTGGCGTTCCTGCTCCACAACTTTGGCCTCCTGCTGGGTCAGCGCGGTGATATCGTAAACCCACAGCACGCGCTTGCCGCCGACGAAACTGACGTGCCCGCCGTGGTACGCGACCTGCACGTAACACAGGAGAAGGTGGATCAGCGTTCCCTTTTTTGTCCGCCAGATCACTTTCTCATTTAGAATCTGACCGCCATGGTCGCGCAGCAAATCGATGATGCGCGTGCGCTGGTCCAAATCGTGCCAGTGCATGCGCGTATCACAGCCATCCAGTTCCTCCTTGGTGTAGCCAAGGATTTCGCGAAGTCGCGCGTTATGGAACAGAAGTCTGCCGTCCTCGTCGACGACCAACAGTGCCGCAGGGCAAAATTCCAGGATTTCGCGAAATTGACGCTCGTGCTCGGCCGCTTCAGCACCGAGTGCGTGGCTGCCTGTCACCGGGAAACGGGCACTGCTGTCCACGGACATGCGTTCGCCCTCCGACCAATAGGGCTATCCTATCACCTGGTAGGGCAGGTTTCGAGGACTGCGCGGCCGGCAAAGTCGGAGGCGGCTTACCGCATCGACAACGTCTGGCGCACGAAAGTCGTGGTCGCCAGGAATACGACGGCACGGCCGCTGAAACGGTCGGCAACCATTCCGTAGTTCGGATCGGCCGAGAATGTCATCGCCAGTGCCATCGACGGCTTGTGCAGCAGCGGCTCCAGCGCCTTGGCGTTGAAGCTCTCGCCGGCGTGGCTTGCCGTCATCATGCCGCTCACGCTTGGCGTCAGCATGGCGGCACGCAGCCAAGGGCTGTCGTAATTGACTTTGCCGCCCGCAAGCGCCGATGCGGTCATTACGGTGGAGTTGCTCGAGGCCGGAATTAGCGTTGCTTCCGCGGGTAGCTGCGGCAGGTTCGAGCCCATCGGCCGCAGCCGCGCCGGCGCCGGGATCGGTATCGGCGTTTCCTCGGCGAAGGCGAGGGCGGTCGGCGCGGCAGCGGCAACGTTGGCCGGCGCCGCTCTATCCGGGCCTTTCTCGATCTTGCCGCGCCAATTGCCGCCCAGCGACGCGGTCACGAAGGTCTCCTCCTGCGTCGGCGCAGCGGCAGCAGGAACCGGCGCCGGGCGCGCCGCCGGCAGCGGCACGTTCCGCTCGGCGGCGACAGCTTGCCGTACCGGGTTCAGGCTCGCGAGCAGGCTGCGCACGCGCTTGGGAGCCGGCGCGCTATCCTCGACATTGTCCTTGCGGCTGCCGAACAACCGCGCCAGCAGGCTAGGGTGCTTTGGCACCTCCATGGCGTATTCCTCATCGCTCGCCGTGATGATGCCGGCTTCGCGTGCGGCTTCGAGCGATTTCTCCGACGGCACCGCGCCGCGGCGCTCGACGTCGGCGAGCGCCAGTCTATAGCCGGGCAGCGGGTGACCATCAGAGGGGATATGGACTGTGCGGCCATCCGGAAAAATCTTCACCAGATCCTGGCGCGCGATCTGCGGCCAATGACGGACCGACCCGGTGTCGAGATGCACGAAAGGCGAACCCGAGGTCGGATAGAAGCCGACGCCGCCGCGCTGCAGCCACAAGCCGACTGCCCTGATTTTTTCCAGTGGTACGCCGGGGATGTAGAAGTCGATCGCCTGACCGTTGATGTGCTGACTGAACTGCGCCACGCCGGTCGAACGCTCGCGAAGCATGGCGTTGGTGCCCGGCGAGCGATAGCCGCAGATCACCTGGATCGGCTCCTTGCCGCCGACCTCGCGGTCGGTTTCCCACAACAGATCGAACAGATGCGGATCCATGTGGGTCTCTTGTTCCTTGCGCCAGTCGCGCATGAACCAGTCGAGTTTCTTGAGCGCGGCCTCGTCGTAGCGGCCGTCGCGCTTGTAGGTGATGGTGATGTCT
>DATJYA010000456.1:0-4553 GCA_035499835.1 Pseudolabrys sp. | reverse complement strand
GCCGCGCAATTTTCCGTTGCGCTTGCTCTCGCGCTTGCGCTGCTTGAAACCCTTGACGTCGGCGCGTTCGAGCGCGTCCTTGAACAGCGCGGGAAAATCGCCGCAGTCGTAGGTAGTGCCGGCCGGCGTCGCAAACGGCATGTCCTTCGCCTTGATGAAATTGCGCTTGCGCAGCTCGAAACGGTCGATGCCGAGCTCGGCGGCGGCGTAGTCCAAGGTGCGCTCCATGCTCAGCGCACCCTCTGGACGCCCGGCGCCGCGATAGGCGGAGACGTGGGTCGTGTTGGTGTACACGCACTGCGTCGCCACCTCGAGCAGCGGCGTGCGGTACATGCTGATGATGTTCTTGGTGACGTTGAGCGTCGGCAGCAGCGGTCCGAAATTCGAGCAGAAACCGCCGAGATTGCCGTAACCGGTGAGGCGGACCGCCTGGATCAGGCCGTCCTTGTCGAAGGCGACTTCCACCGTCATGTCGAAGTCGCGGCCGTGATGGTCCGACATGAAACTGCCGGAGCGCTCGTCGGTCCATTTCACCGGGCGACCAAGCACGCGCGCGGCGTGCAGGATGCAGACATATTCCGGATAGACAACCGCCTTCATGCCGAACGAGCCGCCGACATTGCCGGTGAGCACCCGCACTTTCTCGGGAGGCGCGTTGAGGATGTCGCGCAGCAGATTCTTCAAGCCGAAGACACCCTGACTCGACGAGTGCAGCGTCCACCTTTCGCTCGTCCGCTCGTATTCGCCGATCGCCGAGCGCGGCTCGATCGCGGCAACGACCAATCGCTGGTTGATGAGCGGCAGTTTCACGACGTGAGCCGCCTTGACGAAGGCCTCGGCAACCTTTTCGGCGTCGCCGTGATGGAAATCGAGCGCGATATTGCCGGGCACCTCATCCCAGACGGCTGGCGCGCCGGGTTGGACGGCTTCGCGCGCGCTGGTCACGGCCGGCAACGGCTCGACATCGAGCGCAACCGCTTCCGCCGCGTCCTTGGCTTGCGCCACCGTTTCCGCCACCACGCAGGCGACCGGATCGCCGACAAAGCGCACCTTGTCGGTCGCGAGCGCCGGACGCGGCTTATATTTGATCGGCGAGCCGTCACGGTTCTTCAGCGGCAGCAGGCATTTGAGGCCGCCGTAGCTCTTGAGGTCCTCACCGGTAAGGGCCGCGAGCACGCCGGGCAGGGCCTTGGCGGCGGCGGTGTCGATGCTGCGGATGATGCCGTGGGCGTCGCGACTGCGCACCATGACCGCGTAGGCCTGGCCCGCGACATTGAGGTCGTCGGTATAGCTGCCTCGGCCTTGAACCAGCTTCGGGTCTTCGCTGCGCAAAACCGGCTGCCCGATGCCGAATTTGGTCAGCGACAGCGCCGTTTCTAGGGTTCGATCGTCCATGTCGGGGCAGATTCCTGGAGGGCCGGACCCTTGAAATAGGGCAGTAAGGCGGCTTCGACAAGAACGGCCACGGCCGGGCAGGGTTGCGTGATGTCTCGGCGCTGTTACACTTTTAGGCACAAAGGGAACAATGCCGCGTTTGTGGGGCTTTGGCAGCCGTCCGCCGTGGCAGGAAGGTTTGTGACAGATGAGCGGCGAGGCCGGGGATGCCCCGGGCCTCGGCCCCGCATATGACCAGGCTGCGCGTGAGCGGGGCCGGTGGGGTCGGCGGTCGCCAGGACGGTTTGACGGCAATCCGGGCCGTGATCGCGGCGGGCCGACTTATGCCGCGCTCGATCTCGGGACCAACAATTGCCGGTTGCTGGTCGCGCGTCCGACCGATGACAGTTTCCGCGTTGTCGACGCCTTTTCCCGCATCATCCGGCTCGGTGAAGGCATCTCGGCCTCCGGCCGCTTGAGCGAGCCGGCGATCGGCCGCGCTCTCGCCGCACTCACCATTTGCCGCGACAAGATGAAGAATAGAGGGGTGACCCGTGCCCGTCTGATCGCGACCGAGGCTTGCCGCGCCGCCGCCAACGGCGAGGCGTTCCGCGACCGCGTCGCCGAAGCGCTGGGACTTGAGCTTGATGTGATCGACCGCGAAACCGAGGCGACGCTCGCCGCTACCGGCTGCACGCCGCTGATGGATCCGCAGGCCGGCGGCGTCGTGCTGTTCGATATCGGCGGCGGCTCCTCCGAGCTGGTGCGGCTCGACCGGTCGCGGGACGTCAAAGGCGGGCCGCCACTGCCGCAGATCCGCGGCTGGATCTCATTACCGCACGGCGTCGTGACGCTCGCGGAGCGGCATGGCGGGCACATCGTCAGCCGAGAAACCTACGAAGCCATGGCCGACGAAGTGGCGGTTATGATTGCGCCTTTTGCCCGCGAGCATGGCGAAGGCCTGGACGACATCCATCTGCTCGGCACCTCCGGCACCGTGACCACCATCGCCGGCGTGCACCTCAATTTGAAGCGCTACGACCGCAGCCGTGTCGACGGCTGCTGGATGAAAGCAGATGAAATCGATGACGTCACCGAGCGGCTGCTGGCCATGAGCTATGAGGAGCGTGCCGCCAGCCCGTGCATCGGCGTTGAGCGCGCAGACCTGGTGCTGGCCGGCTGCGCCATCCTCGATGCCATCCGCCGTGCCTTTCCCTCGCCGCGCCTGCGCGTCGCCGACCGCGGCCTGCGCGAGGGCATGCTGGTGCAGATGATGCGCGAGGACGACGTCTGGGGCGGGGAGGCCGCCTTTTCGTGAGCGAGCGCGGCAAGCGCGCAGGCCCGCGCGGATTGAAAGTCAGGGTCAGAAGCGGCAAGAGCCGCTCGCAGTCTTCGCGATCGTGGCTGGAGCGGCAGCTTAACGACCCTTACGTGGCGCGCGCCAAGCGTGAAGGTTTCCGCTCGCGCGCCGCCTATAAGCTGGCCGAGATCGATGACAAGACGCGGTTTCTGAAAAAAGGCGCACGGGTGGTCGACCTCGGCGCCGCGCCGGGGGGCTGGAGTCAGGTAGCGGCCAAGCGTGTCGGCGCGCCCGGCGAGGGCCGCGTGGTAGCAATCGATCTCCTGGCGATGGACGCGGTGCCCGGCGTCGATTTCGCCCAGCTCGATTTTCTCGACCCGGCGGCGCCGGAAATACTCAAGGCCATGCTTGGCGGGCCGGCCGATGTCGTGCTGTCCGACATGGCGGCCAACGCGACCGGTCATCGCAAGACCGATCATCTCAAGATCGTCGCGCTGGTCGAGGCGGCCGCGGATTTCGCCCGCGAGGTGCTGGCGCCGGGCGGCGCGTTCCTCGCCAAGGTGTTGCAGGGCGGCACGGAAGGCGCGCTACTGGTGTCGCTCAAGCGAGATTTCGCGTCGGTGAAGCATATGAAGCCGGCGGCCAGCCGCGCTGACTCTGCCGAACTTTATCTTCTGGCGACGGGCTTTCGCGGCGGACGAGCGCCGTAGATCGGGCGCGCACCGCCGATTGCTTAGCCGGCGCGCTGGTCGGAGGTTTCCGTCGGCGCCGGCATGCGGTTAGCAAGCTCGGCCCCGGCATCGGGCGCGAGCTGCGCGAAGATCAAGGCAGACAAGGCCGAAATTGCCGCCACAACAAGAAACGCCGGCGGGAAATCATTTGCCGCCAGCGCGCCGCCGCCATGAAACCGCACGGTCAGTTCGACCGCCAGGGCCCCGACGGCGACGCCGGCTGACAGCGACAATTGCTGGCCGACGCTCACCAACGAGGTGGCGCGGCTCACCCGCGCCGGCTCGATCTCCGCGTAGGCGATGGTGTTGATGCTGGTGAACTGCAGCGACCGGAAAAATCCGCCGACCAGCAGCAGGCCGAGCATCACCGCCGCCGGCGTCGCTTCGGTGAAGGCCGCGCAGGTGGCGAGGAAGGCGGCGCTGATGATGGCATTGGTTACCAGTATGGTCTTGAATCCGAAGCGGCGCAGGAACGTGACTGCAGCCATCTTCATGCCCATCGCACCCATCGCCGAAGCGAAGGTGATCAGACCGGATTGGAACGGCGACTTGCCAAAGCCGACCTGCAGCATCAGCGGCAAGAGGAACGGCAGCGCGCCGATGCCGAGGCGAAAGGTGAAGCCGCCGAGCACGCTGGCGCGGAAGGTCGGGATGCGGAACAGTGTCAAATCGAGCGCCGGGTCCTTGGTGTGTCGGGCGTGCACCAGATAGGCGGCAATGAAAATGGCGCCACCCACGACCAGCGCCACCACCACCGTCCAGGGCAGGAAGTTCAGCCCCAGGATCGACAGCCCGAAAGCGACGCCGGCGATGCCGAGCCCGGCGAGCACCATGCCCTTGAGGTCGAACGGCGTGTGCTGCTCGGCGCGCACATCCGGGATGTAGCGCGTCGCCAGCGCAATGCCGAGCAGGCCGATCGGCACATTGATGATGAAAATCCAGTGCCAGGTGGCGTAGGTGGTGATGAAGCCGCCGACCGGTGGCCCGAGCACCGGACCGATCAGCGCCGGCGTCGTCACCCAGGCCATGGCGCCGACCAGTTCGCGTTTGCTGATGGTGCGTACCAGCACCATGCGGCCGACCGGCGTCATCATGGCGCCACCCATGCCCTGGACGATGCGGGCGACGACGAAATCGGTGAGCGAGTT
>DATJYA010000455.1:0-2397 GCA_035499835.1 Pseudolabrys sp. | reverse complement strand
CGTGACCGGCTGCACCGACAGCCGCGTATTGTTCGCCAGCACCATCGCTTTCAGCTTCGGCTCGGCCTTGATTTCGGCGAGCGTCACCGGCGTCTTTGCCGGCTCGAGGGCTTTCACATCGACGACCACCCAGGGCTCGCCTTTCTTGGCCGTCGGGTCGGGATAGTGCTCGCGGATAATCTCGACCACGCCGACGACCGCCTTCTCCTCGCCGGAGTGATAGAAAAAGGCGCGATCGCCCTTCTTCATCTTCATCAGATTTGACTTGGCCTGGAAGTTGCGCACGCCGGACCAGGCGTCGCCCTTGGCGCCCTTCTTGACCTGATCGTTCCACGACCAGGAACCAGGCTCGGATTTCATCAGCCAATAAGCCATGTCACGCCTCCGATTTGATCGGGCGCGAGAGAAGCGACTCAATCGCCTCGTCGACGCTCAATTTGCCGGCCAGCACCGCGGCGACGGCGGCGGAAATCGGCATGTCGACATTCTTCGCGCGCGCCATTTCCAACAGCACCGGCGCGGTGAACACGCCTTCTGCTAGTTTGCTTTGATCCGGCTTCTCGCCTCTGCCCAATGCCACGCCGCAGGAAAAATTGCGCGACTGCGGCGAGGAGCAGGTGAGGATGAGATCGCCGAGGCCGGAGAGGCCGGTCATCGTTTCGGGCTTGGCGCCGAAGGCGCGGCCGAAGCGCGAGAGCTCGGCAAAGCCACGCGTGGTCAGCGCCGCCGCGGCGCTGGCGCCGAGGCCGCGCCCGGTGACAATGCCCGCCGCGATCGCCAGCACGTTTTTTGCTGCGCCGCCGATCTCGACGCCGCGCACGTCGGTCGAGTGATAGGGGCGGAAGGTGCCGGAATTGATGGCGTGCGCCAGCGCCTCGGCGAGCGTGCCGTCGCTGGCCGCGAGCGTCACCGCCGTAGGCAGGCCACGGGCGACGTCGGCGGCAAAACTTGGCCCAGACAGGATCGCCGGCGTCGCCCGCGGGGCGCATTCGGCAATCACCTCGGTCATGAACTTGTGCGTGCCGTGCTCGATGCCTTTGGCGCAGGCGATCAGCGAGGTGCCATCGCGCATGGTTTGCGCGAGCGACTTGACGACCGGGCGCGTGGCCTGCGCCGGAACGACCAGCAGCATCGCGTCGGCTCGCGTTGCTTCGGCAAGCGCGCGGGTGATCTTGATGCTGTCGTCGAGACGAATACCCGGCAGAAAGCGGCTTTCGCGCTTTTTCTCCAGATGCTCGGCATTGGCCGCGTCGAATTCCCACAGCACCACGCTGCGCCCGGCGCGCGCGCAGGTCAGCGCCAGCGCGGTTCCCCAGGCGCCGCCGCCGAGCACGGCGATGCGGTCGATGCTCATTTCTCTTTCTCCTGCCTCCCCCCTTGTGGGGGAGGGTTGGGGAGGGGGGTACTTTCAAAGCAATGCGCGAAACGAAAAATACCCCGCTCCCGGATCGTGGAGCCTGTCATCGGGCGGCGCTTCGCGCCGACCCGTTGGCGATCCGACCTCCCCCTCAAGGGGGGAGGCAAAAAAGGGGAGGCGACCTGCCGAATCATTTGTATGCCGCCGTCTTCTTGCGCGCGCCTTCGGCGGCGGCGATTTCATCGAGCGGCCAGCGCGCGCGCGGTGGAGTATCGAGCGAGTCGGTCATGCCGAGCGCCAGCTTTTCGCAGCCGGCCCAGGCGATGATGGCGCCATTGTCGGTGCACAGCGCGAGCGGCGGCGCGACCAGCACGGTGCCGACTTCGAAGGCAAGCCGGTGCAAGACCTTGCGGATCGCCTGGTTGGCGGCAACGCCGCCGGCGGCGACCAGTGCGGTCGGCGCCCCGTATTGGGCGCGGAACAGACGCAAACCCGCGCGCAGCCGGTCGAGCACGACATCGACCACGGCCTGCTGAAACGAGGCGCAGAGATCGGCGACGTCCTGATCGGAGAGCGGCGCGATCTTTTCCGCTTCGAGCCGCAGCGCCGTCTTCAGGCCGGACAGGGAGAAATCGGCGTCCCTTCGCCCGTGCATCGGCCGCGGCAGCGCGAAGCGGGCGGCATCGCCATGCACGGCTTCCTTTTCGACCTGCGGGCCGCCCGGATAGCCGAGGCCGAGCAACTTCGCCGTCTTGTCGAAGGCCTCGCCGATGGCGTCATCCTGCGTGGTGCCGAGGCGCACGTAATCGCCGACACCGCGGACGGCGACGATCTGCGTGTGGCCGCCGGACGCAAGAAACAGGCAATAGGGGAACGGCGTTGCATCGGTCAGCCGCGCCGTGAGCGCATGCGCCTCCAGATGATTGACCGCGATCAGCGGCTTCTTGTTGACCAGGGCGATCGCCTTCGCCGTCGTCAAGCCGACGATGACGCCGCCGATCAGGCCCGGCCCCGCCGCCGCGGCGACCCCATCAATTGCG
>DATJYA010000454.1:0-2434 GCA_035499835.1 Pseudolabrys sp. | reverse complement strand
CGAATATTGGAATAGGGTCCGCGCCACGATTGGGGCCGGGCCCCGTTACGGAGGTTTGGAGATGAAGCGTTTTGTCCTGGCGAGCGTTGTCGCACTCGCCGCTGTATCCACCTTGACCGCAGCCAATGCCGCGGACCTTGGGCGTCGGAATGCAATGCCGACCAAGGCGCCGCTCTACGTCGCGCCTTACAACTGGACCGGCCTCTACGCCGGTATCAACGGCGGCGGCGGCTGGGGCACATCGAAATGGAGCGCCGCCACCGGTTCGAACAGTTTCGATGGCTCGGGCGGCGTTGTCGGCGGCACGCTCGGCTATAACTGGCAGATGAACCAGATCGTGTTCGGCCTCGAAGGCGACATCGACTGGAGCAATATCCGCGGTTCGGGCTCGGCCGTGCCCTGCACTACAAGCTGCGAAACCCGCAACGACTGGCTGGGCACCGTGCGCGGCCGCGTCGGCTATGCCTTCGACCGCGTGCTGCCTTACGTCACCGGCGGCCTCGCGGTCGGCGACATCAAGGCCAATCCGGCAGGCTTCGGCGGCGAGAGCGAGACCAAGGCCGGCTGGACGCTGGGCGGCGGCGTCGAGTTCGCCATTGCCGGCCCGTGGACGGCGAAAGTCGAATATCTCTACGCCGATCTCGGCAAGACCACTTGCCCGGCGGGCAGCTGCGCGCTGTCGACGGATGTCGACTTCCACACCAGCATCGTGCGCGGCGGCATCAACTACCGCTTCTAGCCCGCCGCCAGATAGCGACGGCTTCAAGAGAGGCCCCGGCGCGAAAGCTCCGGGGTCTTTTTTTGGCCGGATTCCGGACCTGGTCGCACGTGCATACCTCCATCGCCTTCCTTGCCGGCGAGGAACCGTCGGCGCCGCCAAAGCGTTGTAGTGGCAATCGGGGGACGGCGCATTCGCGTCCGTCCGCACAAAAGCGACTTGGACAGTGAGGTTGCGTCATGAAAAGCATTCTGCTCGCCACCGTGGCCATTCTTGCGCTCGGCGTCGCGCCGGCATCAGCGGCCGATCTGCAGCGACGGCCGGCTATGCCGGCCAAGGCTCCGGCCTATATCGCTCCCGTGTATAACTGGAGCGGCTTCTACGCCGGCATCAACGGCGGCGGCGGCTGGGGCGGTTCCGAATTTTCCGCGCCGTTTGCTTCGGGTTCGTTCGACACCTCGGGCGGGCTCGTCGGCGGCACGCTCGGCTACAACTGGCAGGTGAACCAGATCGTCTTCGGCCTCGAAGGCGACATCGACTGGAGCAATATTCGCGGCAGTGCAGGCTGCGCCGGCACCACGTGCGAAACCCGCAACGACTGGCTCTCCACAGTGCGCGGCCGTTTCGGTTATGCGTTCGACCGCTTTCTGCCTTACGTCACCGGCGGCGCCGCCTTCGGCAACGTCAAAACCGACATTGCCGGCATCGGCAGCAGCAACAACACCAAGACCGGATGGACCGTCGGCGGCGGCGTCGAATATGGGCTCGGCGGCCCATGGAGCATCAAGGCCGAATACCTCTACGTCGATCTCGGCAGCAGCGATTCAGTGCTCGGCTCGAGCGCGGACTTCCACACCAATATCGTGCGCGCCGGCCTGAATTACCGCTTCTGACGAAGCCTCGCGCATTAGCGTAGAACCCCGGAGCGTGCTCCGGGGTTCTTGCGTTCAGGCGATGTGCTTGGTTTCGGCAAAGGCCGGCACCTGCGCGGCAAATTTGTCGAGCCAGGCGACCAGGCGCGGGTGATCCTTGCGCCAGGTGCCGTCGAAACGCAGATCGCGATAGCCGAGCATGCAGGCAAGCGAGATCTGTCCGACATCGGGCAGCGGATCGAGCCGTGGCGGCGCCGCCTCCAGCGCCGCCAGCCCGCGCGCGGCTTTCTCGGCCTGCCGCTCGACCCAGCTGTCCACGCGCTTGTCGGCGGGGCGATAGCGTCCCTCATAGACGATCAGCAGCGATGCATCGGTGATGCCGTCGCACAATGCTTGCAGCGTCAAGGCTGCAAAGCGCGCCTTGGCCTCGCGCGGGACGATGCGGCCGCCGCCGGCGCGATGATCGAGATAGTCGAGGATCACCCGCGAGTCGTAATAGGCGCTGCCGTCCTCGGCGATCAACACCGGCACCTTGCCCAGCGGATTCTGCCGGCGCACGGTATCGCTGGTGTCGTTGAGGTCGGCCGGCTGCAACTCGATCTTGTCGGCAAGATCGAGCAGACTCGCGGCGATACGCACCTTGCGCACGAATGGCGAAGGCCCCGAGGACCGAAGAATCATCATTTCCAGAATACGACCTTACCCGGTGACGACGAGGTTCACCGCTTTCGGGCCCTTGCCTTTCTTGTCGGGTTCGACATCGAAGCTGATGCGCTGGCCTTCATTGAGCGTCTTCATGCCGGCCTGCTCTACCGCTGTGATGTGCACGAACACATCACGGCCG
>DATJYA010000453.1:0-8955 GCA_035499835.1 Pseudolabrys sp. | reverse complement strand
CGCGACAGCGCCGCCAGCCCGCCGAACTGGACGGACAGCATATCGGTCGCAAGGATTGCAGATGAAGCCGCTCCCCGGCGCGCCGCCGGGGAGCGTATGTCGACAGCCGGTTCCACGCGCGCTTACGCCGCAGGGAACTTGCAGGCCGGTGGGAACAGTTGCTTCGCGCCCGGCACAGTTTCCATGAGTTTGTAGGTTCCGCCCCTGACCTCGAAGATGAATTCCTGGAGGAAGGCCTGGTGGTCCTCCTTGCGGATGGTCTTGTCGCCTTGCGGAAATTCCGGGCCGGCCTTCACTTGCAGGCCTTCGAGCGCTTCGATCAGCTTCATCGTGTCGTTGCGCCCTTCGAACTTCGATTTCTCCATGGCGATCTTCATGGCGTTGAGGGCTTCGAAGTCCGATTGCACATATTTGTCGGGCAGCGGACCGGATGGATCGACCTTCGCCAGGCGTTGCTTGGCTTCTTCGAACCACGCCTTGTGGTAGGGCGTGTCGAGCGGGCCCTGGAACACCGGAATGTACCGGTTGATGCCGATGAAGCCGTCGATCTTGTTGCCCTGCGCCGGCAGGTTGGTGGGCTCGCTGATCGAACCGTCGCCGGCGAACTTGTACTTCTTGGTCAGGCCGAGGTCGTAGGCCTGGTTGACCACCGTCACGCCATCCTTGCCGAAGAAAATGCCGAACAGTCCGTCGAAATCGCCGGAAATCTTCGACAGGAACGGGGTCATGTCGGCGGTGCCGAGCGGGATGCCGGTGGTGCCGACCACTTCGCCGCCGTTCTTCTTGATTTCCGAGATATAGGCGTCGCGGGTCGACTGCCCCCAGGAGTAGTCGGCAAAGGCGATGTGCCACTTCTTGCCCATCTTGGTGAGCGTGGGCGCGAAGGCAACCGCCTGAGCCGGCGCATAGTCGTGCAGACGGAAGGTGTAGCGGTTGCAGGCGCTGGTCGTCAGTGTGGTATCGAGGCACACCGTGATCATGTTGACGATCTTGGCCTCCTGCCAGACCGGCATGCAGGCGAGGCAGATATTGGAGAGGAAGCCGCCGACGTGAACATCGATGTTGTCCTCGTCCACCATCTTCTGCGACTTGCGGCGCCCGACGTCGGGCTTGGATTCGTCGTCGACAATGACAAGCTCGACCGGGCGGCCGTTGATACCGCCATTCTTGTTGATCAGATCAGCGGACATCTGCAATCCGACGACCGCGGTCTTGCCGCCCGCCGCTCCGGGGCCGGACAGCGGCTGTTCGGAGCCGACCTTGTAGGCCTTGGCGGCGCCGAAGGCCGCGCGCCACGGCGCCGGCACCAGCATCATGGCGCCGATCGCGCCGCCGCCCCACCCCACAAACTTACGCCGGGTGACCTTGCCGTCGTACCAGATGTCCTGCGCCCACTGCTCGTCTTTCCACTTCTCGCTCATCGCATGTTCCTCCCTTGCCGATGACAGAAAGCCCCCTGGCTAAAATGAAAACGCCGCGCGGCGGCGCGGACGCGAAATCGAACATCGGGGCTGGTGAGTTTCAGCAAATATCTGCGCGCCGCAAAGCACGGCGACCGCAGGCCTGGCCGATACGCCACAGCACATTCCCACTCCTCCCCCACGCGGCCGTTGACGGCTCTTGGTTGGTGCTTAAGCAAACGCGATCCGGCAGCAGTTTTCAACCGCTATTTCAGACGTATTTCCGGTGCTAAACTCGTCTTATGCCGCTCGCCCCGCTCAGCCGCCCGGATGCCGCTTCCTTAGGCAGCGGTTTGCAAGCGCGGCTCGCCGTGCGCTCGGGCACGCATCGCGGTCCGACCGCGGGTCTTGCGCCCGGCTATGTGCAGGGCAACCTCGCTATCGTGCCGCAGGCGCTGGCCACCGACTTCAAGCGCTTCTGCGAACTCAATCCCAA
This sequence comes from Pseudolabrys sp., assembly GCA_035499835.1. Lineage (GTDB taxonomy): Bacteria > Pseudomonadota > Alphaproteobacteria > Rhizobiales > Xanthobacteraceae > Pseudolabrys. The sequence continues at coordinate 7,059 of DATJYA010000453.1, read as the reverse complement.
GCCGTGTCCGCTGATCGGCGTCTCGGCGGCGGGTGACTGGCGGGTGCCGGAACTGGGCGAGGACCTCGACATCCGCACCGATCTCCCGCGCTACCGGGTGTGGCGCAATGGCGCGCTCATCGCCGAGCCGGATCACGTCACCGCTTACTGGCGCGACGATCTGGTGAGCTTCGTCATCGGCTGCTCGTTTTCCTTCGAGGAAGCGCTGATGGCGGACGACATCGAGCTGCGCCACATCACCTGCGGCAGTAACGTGCCGATGTATCGCACTTCGATCGCGACCGCGGCGGCGGGGCCGTTCCACGGACCGCTGGTGGTGTCGATGCGGCCGATGACGCCCGAGAATGCCGCGCGCGCCGTGGTGATCACCGGGCGCTTCCCCGCGGTGCATGGCGCGCCGGTGCAGGTCGGAGATCCGGAGCGGATCGGCATCAGCGATCTCGGCAAGCCCGACTACGGCGATCCCGCGCCGATGCGCGAGGGCGAAATTCCGGTGTTCTGGGCCTGCGGGGTGACGCCGCAGTCGGTGATCGCGACGGTGAAGCCGGAGTTCTGCATCACGCACTATCCGGGCAGCATGCTGGTGACGGATCGGCTGAATACTGAATTTGAGGTCGTCTAGCGCCGACGATCCCTCCTTCTCGTCATTCCGGGTGCGAGAGCAAAAGCGAGCGAGCCCGGAATGACAATAAAGGGGCTACGCCGCGTCGCGCGCGTTCCTGTCGAGCAGCCCAGCTTCAATGAGCGCCTGACGAATACGCATGATCTCCGCCCGCTCGATCTTGACCAGCGGCGGCCGCACCGTGGCGCGCGGCAATTTGCCGAGCAGCACCAGCGCTTCCTTCATGCGGTTGTGCATGTCGACGAAGGGGTCGGCGTAGAAGGCGCGCGCGGTCGGTGCGATGCGTTCGTTCAAGCGCCTGGCCTCGGCAAGATCGTTAGCCTGCACGGCGCGGAACAACCTGGCCTGCAAATCGGCGATGACGCTGCCCGAGCCCGACAGCAGGCCGTTGCAGCCGGTGACCAGCGACGCGAACAGCCACGACGAGTGCGTGGTCAGCACGTTGACCGGCCGCGGCAAGTTCTGCAGCGTGCGCACATGCCATTCGTGATGCGGCACGTTGCCGATCCAGTCCTTGATGGCGCGGATGCTCGGCACCTGCTCGCACATCTGCAGCAACGTCTCCTTGGCATAGCCCTGGCCGCTCGCCAGCGGATACTGGAAAGCGATCAGCGGCAGATCGGTCGCATCGGCGATGCGCTTGAAATGCGCAAGCGCCATGGCCGGCGACTGGCCGAGCGTGAACGGCGCGGGCGGGAACACCAGCAGCGCCGAAGCCCCGCCCTGTTCGGCCATGCGCGCAAGCCGCGCCGCTTCAAGGCTTCCGTCGGCCCAGATGCCGTTGACGATCGGCAGCCTGTCGCCGATCTCATCCTGGGTGATGTCGAGCACCCGGCGCTGCTCGTCAAACGTGCAGGAGGCCACCTCGGTCGAATGCGCGTTGACGGTGACGGCGGAAAGGCCTTCGACCGCCGCCACATCGCGCAGGTGCTTGCGGAAATTCGCCTCGTCAATCGACAGATCGCTTTCGAACGGCAGCAGGACCGCCGGGATGACGCCGTGCGGCATGTAGTTCTTGTGTCGGAGCATGAGGCGACCTCCAAATACCAGTCTAGCATGATCGCCAACGCATCGTCATGCCCGGGCCTGCCGCGGGCATCCACGCCTTAATCAGCCTCGGCAAGCAAGGCGTGGATGGCCGGGACAAGCCCGGTTATGACAATGGTCACTTCGCAGGCGCGCTATCGGGCAGATAGCGCTTGCCGAACACCGGCTCCTTGTAGGGCGTCGGCGGCAATTGCCAGGCGCCGGTCGAGGGCGGCCGCACTTCGGCGTCGACATGGGCATCGATGAGAAACGGCTTGTTGGCTTTGACCGCGTGCTCGAGCGCGCCCTTGAAGTCCTGCGACCTGGTGACGGTCAACGCCTCGACGCCGGTCGCACGCGCCCAGGCGGCGAAATCCGGATTGTAGGGCTTCTGGTTCGGACCTTCGTGAAACATGGTGCCGAGCTCGCGGCCGCCGAACATGCCGAGCTGAATGTCGCGGATGGAGACCCAACCGAAATTATTCCAGATCACCCAGACCACAGGGATGTTGTATTCGACTGCGGTGCACAGCACGTGCGGTACCATGGTGAAACAACCGTCGCCGGTCACCGCAACCACCGGCCGCTCCGGTGCGGCGAGCTTGGCCCCGAGCGCGCCGGCGGCGCCAAAGCCCATGCCGGAGAAACCCCAGGAATTGAGCATGTTCTGCGGGTGGCGCGGCTTCCAGAACTGCATGTACCAATTGTGGCTGACGCCAACGTCGCAGCAGAGGATGGCGTCGTCGGGCAGCACCGCCTGGCAGTCGGCCACGATGCGTTCGGGGCGAATAGGCGAAGCGTGGATCTCGAAATTAGGGCGGATGAATTTTTCCCACTCGGCCTGCCAGTTTTTGACCTCGGCAAGCCAGGCCTTGGTTGCGTCGCGTTTCGGCCCACGCCTTTCGATTTCGGCCAGCAGTTGCCGCAGGAAGGTGCGCGCATCGGCGAGGATACCGATGTCGGGGGGATAATTGCGGCCAAGCTCGGCGGGATCAACGTCGGCATGGATCAGCTTGGTCGCCGGGAAATTCCACGAATAGCCCGGCATCCACGACGAGGCCGAGCGGTCGTCGAAGCGCGCGCCGATGGCGATGACAAGATCGGCATGGCGGCCGGCCTCGTTCGCCGGATAGGCGCCGTTGCGCCCGATGAAGCCGAGCGACAGGGGGTCGGTCATGTCGAGGCAGCCCATGCCGTTGGGCGAAGAGATCACCGGGATTTGCAGACGATGGGCGAATTCGGTGAGTTCCCTGCTCGCTTCGGAGAGGGTGACGCCGTGGCCGATGAAGATCGCCGGGCGCTTCGATTTCAGAATGAGATCGACGCAAGCGGAAATTTCGTCTGGCGAAGCGCCGCTTCTCTGCGCGTTGAGCGGCGGGGCGGCCGGTGGCACTGCGACGTCGTCCTCTTCCTGGAACACGTTGAACGGCACGTCGATATTCACCGGCCCCGGCCGTCCCGACAGCATGGTGGTCATCGCCTGGCGCAGCGCCAGCGGCAGCATGTCGACGCGCGTCGGCTGAAAACTGCGCTTGACCACGGGACGAACGATGTTCGGGAAGTCGGCCTGGAAATGCTTGTTGATTTCCTGGAACGGCGAGCGATTGAACTGCTGCGTCGGCACATTCGCGGTAATCGCCAGGAACGCCGAGGAATCCGACAGCGCGAGTTGCAGCGGCATCACGATGTTGCAGGAGCCGGGCCCGCAGGAGGTCAGCGTCGCCACCGGCTGGTGGCGCACGCGAAAATAGGCATCCGCCATGTGTGCGGCGACCTGCTCGTGGCGCGGCGAGATCATCTTGATGCGGTCGCGCGCGGCGTAAAGCGAGTCGAGCATGCCGACATTGCCGTGGCCGCAGATGCCGAACACGTAGGGGATTCCGTTGTCGACCAGATATTCGGTGATGAGATCGGCGCCCTTCATCCGCGGCATCGTGTCCACCCGTCGTTTTATGTCGTGATTTTGCGGTTGCGATAATGCGAGAGTGACTTTAACCGTATCGGTGACGCCTCGACAATATAGCGGCGCAGCCTATCGTCTCTTGGCGCGGTTGGCGCACCGCGGCAATGTCGAAGCCGAAAAGCGACGTACCGGGTTCATGAAAGCAGCCACCTTCGAATATTGCCGCGCCGGCGACATCGACGAAGCCTGCGCGCTGCTCGCAGCCGACGAAAACGCGCGCGTCATCGCCGGCGGGCAGACGCTGGTGCCGATGATGGCGATGCGGCTGGCGCGGCCGTCGCGGCTCATCGACATCAACCGCATTGCCGCCCTCGCCTATATCCGCCAAGAACCCCACAAGGACGGCGGTGCAGTTTCGATCGGCGCGACGACCCGGCAATGCGTGATCGAGCGCGATGCGCTCATTGCCGCGCGGCTGCCTTTGCTGGCGAAGGCGATGCCGCACATCGGCCACGCGGCGACGCGGGCGCGCGGCACCATCGGCGGCTCGCTCGCCAATGCCGACCCGGCGGCGGAATTGGCGCTGGTGGCGGTAACGCTCGACGCCGTGGTGACCTTTCGCGGCCCGGGCAAGACCGGCGAGATCGGGGCGAAGGATTTTTTCACCGGCGCAATGACCACGGCGCTGCCCGAGGGCGCCTGCCTGGCAAGCGTGCGTTTCCCGGTCTGGCAGGGCCGCGTCGGCACCGGTTTTCACGAGGTCAACGCGCGGCGCAGCGACTTTGCCTTTGTCTCGGCGGCGGCGCAAGTGGAGCTCGGCGACGATGGCAAAGCCAGGCGCGTCGCCATCGGCGTCGGCGCCGCGACCGAGGTCCCCCTCCGCCTGGACAGCGCCGAAAAGCAATTGGCCGGCGGCGCGCTCGAAGCCGACGCGGTACGCGACGCCGTGCGCGCCGCGCTCGCGGACGTCGAGCCGATGTCCGATGCGCACGCCAGCGCCGATTATCGCCGCCGCGCTGCCCTGACTCTCGCCTTGCGCGCCGTCGCCGATGCGCGCGCTTCTGCGCTGATGGAAAAATCCCGTGCGCATTGAGCTCGACGTCAACGGCGCGAAACAAGCGGCCGAGGTCGAGCCGCGCACCACCCTGCTCGATTGCCTGCGCGACCATCTCGGCCTCAAGGGCGCCCATGCCGGCTGCGAGCACGGCGTCTGCGGCGCCTGCACCGTGCTCTTCGACGGCACCGCGGTACGCTCGTGCCTGATGTTCGCGGCGCAGGCGGAAGGCTCGCGGATCACCACCATCGAGGGGATCACGCCCGGCCCCGGCGAACTGTCGGTGATCCAGGATGCATTCTGCGAGACGCACGGGATGCAGTGCGGCTATTGCACGCCGGCGATGATCCTGACCGCGCACGCGCTGCTCGCCGGCAATCCGCAGCCGACGCGCGAGGAAATCGTCGAGGCGATCTCCGGCAATCTCTGCCGCTGCACCGGCTATGCGCAGATCGTCGAGGCAATTGCGCTTGCCGCCGAGCGCATGCGCGGCGCCAACCGGCCGCGGGACGGACGATGAACGAGCCGCACCACCGCTTTGTCTCGAGCGACCGCCGTGTGCGCGAGGACCGCCGCTTTGTCGCCGGCAAGGGCCTTTTCGTCGCCGACGTCGACCTCCCCGACACCAGGCATGTGGCGCTGGTCACCTGCCCGCACGCAGCGGCGCGCATCAGATCGATCGATAAACGCGCGGCGCTCGCCATGCCAGGCGTACACTATGTGCTCGACGGCACCGAACTTGCCGCGGCGACGCTGCCGCTGATCGCCGGCCTCGATCATCCGCAGGTGCTGCGGCGGCCGCTCGCTTTCGAAATCGCGCGCTATTCCGGTGAATGGGTGGCCGCGATCGTCGCCGACACCCGCGCGCTCGCCGAGGACGCCGTCGAAGCCCTCGCGGTCGACTACGAGCCGCTGCCTTTCGTGCTCGACACCGAGGAGGCATTGAAAAAAGCCAGCCCGCTCGTGCACGAAGCGCACGGCTCCAACGTGCTGCTCGACAAGAGCTTCACCTGGGGCGAGGTGGAGCAGGGTTTCGCCGCCTCCCCACACCGGCTCAAGCTGCGGGTGAAATGGGGCCGCTCCTCGACGGTGCCGATCGAGACCTTCGGCGTGGTGGCGGATTGGGACCCTTGGCGGGACATCCTCGACGTCTATGCCTCGATCCAGATGCCGCGCTTTGCCGAGCAGATCGGCGCGGCGCTGAAGATCCCCACCACCTCGGTGCGCGTGCATAACGATGTCGACGTCGGCGGCAGCTATGGCGTCAAGCGCGGCATCAAGCACGCCGTGCTCGCCGGCTATCTCGCGCGCCGGCTCGGATTCCCGGTGCGGCTGATCGAAGACCGTCTGGAAAACATGCGCGGCGGCGATGCACACGGCCCGGAACGGCTGTTCGACGTCGAGGTCGCCTTCGACGAGGCCGGCATCGTGCGCGCGATGAGGATGCGGGCGCTGGAAAACCTCGGCGCCTATGCGGGACGCTCGCCGTTCCAGCTCGGCAAGCCGATCGGCGCCATCGTCGGCCCCTACAGGATCGCCAGCGTCGAATACCGGGCAATCGCCGTGGTCACCAACAAGACGCCGAACGACGCCGTGCGTGGCTTCGGCCAGGGGCCGACCAATCTCGCGCTCGAACGCTGCATGGACGAGGTCGCCCAGGTGCTCGGCCTTGATCCGCTGGAGGTGCGCCGGCGCAATTTCATCCGCCGCGAGGGCTTTCCCTATCTCATCCCCAGCGGCACGACCTATGACAGCGGCGACTACCACGCGGTGGTCGACAAGGTGGTGGCCAAGAGCCACTATGAGGAATTAAAAACGGAGCGCAACCGGCTGCGCAGCCAGGGCAAGCTCGCCGGCATCGGCATTGCCGCCTGCCTCGAACCCTCCGGGGGCAATGCCACCTTCGAGGCGCTGCTCAATCCGGCGATCACCACCTCGACCTTCATGGATTCCTGCCGCGTCGCGGTCGACGGCAGCGGCGCCATCATCGCCACCATGCACACAACGTCGTCGGGCCAGGGCCACGAAACGCTGCTCGGCACGGTGATCGGCGAGGTCTTGCAGATCGATCCGGACCTGGTGCGGGTGACGCGGCCGGACTCGCTCAACTCGCTGCCGAGCGGCACGCCGGTCGGCAGCCGCATGGCGATCATGCTCGGCGGCGCAGCCTTCCACGCCGCGCAGAAGCTCAAGGCCAAGCTGATCGCGATAGGCGCGCACGATCTCGGCATCCCGCTCGAGCGCGCGGTTTACGATCGCGGCGCGGTCCATGACCGCAACGCGCCGCAGAGCCGGCGCAACTGGGCGGACCTCGTGCAGATCGCCTTCCGCAACTTTCACCGCTTGGCGCCGGGCCTGGAGCCCGGTCTTGCCGTCGAGCACATCTATCAGGTGCCGACCGGCGGTAACCTGCCGACGGCGGACGGGCGCGTGCACCAGTATCCCTGCTTCTCC
>DATJYA010000452.1:0-2913 GCA_035499835.1 Pseudolabrys sp. | reverse complement strand
AGCGGGCGTCTTGGTCGGCTAGGGCATGAATCGGATGAGCAAGAGCGAAGCCGCCTGGAGCGTGCCGGTCGCCGTGGAGACCATCGCGGACACCGGTCTGCATATGGATATCGAGGCGCCGGCCGAGGCTCGCGCCCACATCGCCGAAATCGCCGGCTTGCGCGGCCTGCCGCGGTTGTCGGCGGCGTTCGATCTGGCCAAGCAGGGTGCGCGTGTGCAGGTCACCGGGCAAGTCAGCGCCACCGTCGAGCAGACCTGCGTTATCACGCTCGAGCCGATAGAAAACGAGATCGCGGAGGCGGTCGATCTCGTCTTCGCGCCGGCGGGCGCCGCCGCCGAGCCGGATGCCGGCCGCGGGCGCAAAGGCCGCGACGAACCGCCGGAGGCGCTGATCGACGGCTCGATCGATCTGGGCGCAGTGGCGACCGAGTTCCTGATGCTGGGCATCGATCCGTATCCGCGCAAAGCCGGCGCGCAATTTGCGCCGCCCGAGCTTGGAAATGACGCAGCGCACCCGTTTGCCGCGCTGGAAGCACTGAAAAGCAATCCGGAAGCCAAAAAACGTGAGCGGTGAGCAAATCGTGGGGCAGCGCCTAAACCGGCTTGTCTGCGGCATTCGACCGGCTATGGTCGCGCGGGTGCGTCTCACGCCAAGGACCGAGCGGGCGGCGCCCGCGTCAAGGCCGCCAGGGTCGATCCATGCCGGATAAAGTGCGCATCGCGCTTGATGCCATGGGCGGTGACCATGGCGCTTCGGTGATCGTGCCGGGAGCGGCTATTTCGCTGGCGCGGCATCCCGATATCGAATTTCTGCTGTATGGCGACCGCGGGGCGGTTGAGCCGCTGCTCGACGGTTTGCCGGCGCTCAAGGCCAAATCGAAATTCGTCCACACCGATGTCGCGATCCGCATGGACGACAAGCCGAGCCAGGCGCTCCGGCACGGCCGCTGGAAGTCGTCGATGTGGCTCGCCATCGACGCTGTGAAAAAGGGCGAATCCGATGTCGCCGTTTCCGCCGGCAATACCGGCGCGCTGATGGCGATGGCGCGCTTCAATCTGAAGATGATCGAGGGCATCGAGCGTCCCGCGATTGCCGCGCTGTGGCCGACGCTCAGGGGCGAGTCGGTGGTGCTCGATGTCGGCGCTTCGATCGGCGCCGACGCGACGCATCTCGTCAATCTTGCCGTGATGGGCAGCGCCATGGCGCGGGTGCTGTTCGATATCGAGAAGCCGACGGTCGGCCTGCTCAACGTCGGCGTCGAAGAGATCAAGGGGCTTGAGCAGGTCCGCGAGGCCGGGCGTATTCTGCGCGAAGGCTATTTCCCGCATTTCGATTATGTCGGGTTCGTCGAGGGTGACGATATCGGCAAGGGCACCGTGGACGTGGTGGTGACCGAAGGCTTTGCCGGCAACATCGCGCTCAAGACCGCGGAAGGCACCGCCAAACAGCTCGGGCAATATCTGCGCAACGCCATGAGCCGCACCTGGATGGCTCGGCTCGGCTATCTGCTCGCGCGTTCGGCTTTCCGCACGCTGCGCGACAAGATGGATCCGCGCAAGTCGAACGGCGGCGTGTTTCTCGGCCTCAACGGCGTCGTCATCAAGAGCCATGGCGGTGCCGACGCCGAAGGGTTCGCTGCGGCCATCGACATGGGCTACGACATGGTGCGTTATGGATTGCTGGCCAAGATCGACGAGTCGATGGCGCGCGAGCGCGTCATGAACGCCGAAATGCGGGCGGCAGGTGGGGCGCGCTCGTGACCGTGCTGCGTTCGGTGGTGCTTGGCTGCGGTAGTTATCTGCCCAAGCGCATCCTCAGCAATGACGAACTGGCCCGCTCGGTCGACACCACCGACGAATGGATCGTGCAGCGCACCGGCATCCGCGAGCGTCACATCGCGGCGCCCGGCGAACTCACCTCCGACCTGGCGTTGAATGCCGCGCGCGCCGCGCTAACGGGCGCGCATGTCGATGCCCAATCGATCGACCTGATCGTGCTGGCGACGTCGACGCCCGACCAGACGTTTCCGGCGACTGCGGTCTCGGTGCAGAGCGGCCTTGGCATCACGCACGGCGCCGCTTTCGATCTGCAGGCGGTGTGCTCGGGCTTTGTCTTCGCGCTGGCGACGACGGATGCGCTGCTGCGCGCCGGATCTTTCAAGCGCGCGCTGGTGATCGGCGCGGAAACCTTCTCGCGCATTCTCGACTGGGAGGACCGCACCACCTGCGTCTTGTTCGGCGATGGCGCCGGCGCGCTGGTGCTGGAAGCGCAGCCGCAGCCGGGCGACAAGACGGACCGCGGCATCCTTACGACGCACCTGCGCTCGGACGGCCGGCACAAAAACAAGCTCTATGTCGACGGCGGCCCGTCCTCGACACAGACGGTCGGACATCTGCGCATGGAGGGCCGCGAGGTGTTCAAGCACGCGGTGGCCATGATTACCGACGTGATCGACGATGCCTTCAAGGCCACGGGCTACACCGCGACCGACATCGACTGGTTCGTGCCGCACCAGGCCAACAAACGCATCATCGACGGCTCCGCCCATAAGCTCGGCATCGCGCCGGAGAAGGTCGTGATTACCGTCGACCGGCACGGCAACACCTCGGCCGCTTCGATTCCGCTGGCCTTGGCCGACGCGGTCGCCGATCGGCGCATCAAACGCGGGAATTTGATCCTGCTGGAGGCCATGGGTGGGGGGTTTACCTGGGGTTCGGCACTGGTGCGCTGGTAGAGGGAAATGAGATTTCGCAGCGCGGTGTTGCATATCCGCCATTGACCCGGCAGGCCCGAAGGCAATATCCTCGATAATTCAGCGGGATATCTTCGCCGGGGGCAGGGCAGGCGATGACCGGTAAAACAGTGACGCGCGCCGATCTGTGCGAGGCGGTCTATCAAAAAGTAGGCCTTTC
>DATJYA010000451.1:0-5952 GCA_035499835.1 Pseudolabrys sp. | reverse complement strand
ACCATTGACGAAATCCTGTCTGACGACTTCGAGCCATTGCCCGGCCAAAAAGGCGACGCCGATCTGGCGGCGCGGCGGCTGGCGGCATGGTGCAACGCCTCGGCAAGCGGCGACTGGTCGTTGTTTGAGCGCCGTCTCAGGCGAGACGGCTTGGCGCTGGGCGAGGTCCTCACGAGGCTGTCCACCGTCCGCCATAGGGCGTCAGCGGCCCCGCCCTGGATCGATGACGCCATCTGGATTGAGCGGGCCTTGCAAGACGCAGCAGCCAAATTCGAGGCTGCGCCCGGTCGGGCGCCACCTTGTGCCTTCGAGCATTTGCTCTTGCCCGTGGTTGGGCGGGCCGCGGCGCAATTGTGCTCGGGGATCGACGCCAGGGCGCTCGATAATCTCGACGAAACCGCGCGCGCCTGCTTGCGCCTGTCGCTGCTGAAAGCGCTGTCCGCGCTTTGCGCGCCGGCGCTCTACGAGCGATTCACCAAGGCGCGTAAGGCGAACCCGCCGCAAGGGGCCGGAACGTCGCTTTACGATCAATTCGTCGCTGGCATGAAGGACGGTGGATTCCGCAGCTTGTTCGAAGACAAGCCGGTGCTGTTGCGGATGATCGCGACGACAGTACGGCAATGGATCGATACCTCGCGCGAGTTCGTTATGCGTCTGGACGCCGATCTGGAGGTAATCCATCGCGACCTTCTCGCTTCCGGCAACGCGACGCGAGTGACCCGGATTGAGGGCGACGTCTCCGACCCGCACAATGGCGGCCGCTCGGTCCGCATTGTCGGCTTCGCGGACGGCTCGCGGGTGATCTACAAGCCGAAGGATCTGCGGCTCGATATCGCCTGGCAAAGCCTGATCGATCGGCTCGATCGGGCTCGTCCTCCGGTTGACCTCAAGGCCGCGCGCGCGATCGCCCGTGCCGGCTATGGTTGGACGGAATTCATCGGGCACAACGGCACCGATATCGAGGGCTGTGCGCGCTTCTTCCGGCGTGCCGGCGCCTGGCTTGCGCTTTTCCACTGCTTCGCGGCAGCCGACATGCACCAGGAAAATATGATCGCGTCCGGCGAGCATCCGATTCCGATCGATCTCGAGACCATTCTGCACGCGACCAACGAGCACGCAGCGCCGGAACCCGAACAGCAGGCCGGCGAAGCGGCGAAAGAGCTGCTTGCCAACTCGGTGATGGCCGTTGGCTTGCTTCCCGCCTATGGGCGCTCGCCTTTCAACGATGTCTTTGCCATTGGCGGACTGACCGCGGGCTGGACGTCGAAAACGACGATCGCCTGGACCGATATCAATTCCGACGCGATGCGGCCGACGAGATTGAAGGAAGACGGCGCCGGCAATCCGAACCTGCCGCACATTGATGGCCAATATGCGAAATTCGCCGATCACATAGAAGATTTCGTGTCCGGATTTGCCGACTACGCAAAATTCCTCGCTCGCAGCACCAGGGATGCAAGGCTCGGAGGATTGTTCGACGGCTTCGCCGGCGTTCCGGTGCGCAAGGTGATCCGCCCGACCCGCTTCTATTACATGCTGCTGCAGCGGTTGAAAAATCATCAGAGCATGGATGACGGCATAATCTGGTCGGCGCAGGCCGACTTCATCGCCCGACTGGCCGATTGGGACAAAGACAGCGATCCGCTATGGCCGCTGCAGCGCGCCGAGCGCTCCGCCCTGCTGGCGTTGAACGTGCCACATTTTGTCTCGCCCAGCGACGGAGACAAAATCAGCGACGCCACCGGCGTCACGGTGCGCACTCCGGCAATATCGGGTCTCCAGCGCGCAAAAGCGCGCGTACGAGGCCTCGACGACAAGGAGATCGCCTGGCAGACCGGAGTGGTCCGCGAAAATACCAATTCGCTGTTGCCGCCGGCGCGGCGGGAAATACCGATGGATATTGCCGCCACGCCGACAAAAGATGCTTTCCTCGCTGAAGCCGACCGCATCGCCGCGGAACTGTCCGACCGGGCCGTTCGCCGCGGGCCAAGCGCCGCCTGGATCGGCCTCGACTGGCTGGGAGACGCCGAAGTTGCCCAGCTCGTCTGCCTCGGCCCCGACCTCTACAACGGAGCCGCGGGCATTGCGCTCTTTCTTGCGGCCCATGCGGCGGTGACCCGATCAAAACCGTCCGCCGAACTGGCGCTCGCCGCCATTGCCGAATTGCGCAAGACCCTGAAAAGCCGCAATGCGGCGCGCTACGCGCGCTCGCTCGGCGTTGGCGGCGGCACGGGATTGGGCGGCGTCGTCTATGCGCTCGCGGTGATGGCCAGATGCCTGCGTGACGATGTCCTGCTCGCGGACGCGCAGACAGCCGCGGCATTGTGCAGCGACGACCTCATCGCCGCCGACAAGCAACTCGATGCGCTCGGCGGCAGCGCCGGTGCCATCCTCTGCCTATTGCGGCTGCATCGCGACAGCCATTCCGAAGACGTCTTGCGACGCGCAACGAAATGCGGCGATTACCTGCTGGCGCAGGACCGCGTCGGCGCCGCCGGGCGGCGCAGTTGGGTCGGTCAGGGCCTCGGCGCGCGGGCGCTCAATGGCATGTCGCATGGCGCCGCCGGCTTTGCCTATGCGCTCGCGTCGCTTGCCGCCGCGACTGGCCGCGACGATTTCGCGCAGGCCGCCTCGGAATGCGTCGCTTACGAAGATTCGAGCTACGAGGCCGAGCGGCACAACTGGCCGGACCTGCGTGGCGGCGGTGAGCCGTCATGGCCTTGCCAATGGTGCCACGGCGCGCCCGGCATCGGTCTCGCGCGCGCCGCCATCAAGAAGCGCGGCACACTGGATGCGGGGCTCATGGCAGCAGACGTTGGTAATGCCGTCGAATGCGCGATGCAGGCTCGGCCGGGCGGGGTCGACACGCTTTGCTGCGGCACGCTCGGCAATGTCGAATTTCTCTGCGAAGCGGCCGACGCGCTGGGTCGCGACAATCTCCGCGACATCGCGGCGCGGCGCCTGATGGCGGTCGTGCAGGCGGCTGCAGCGACCGGTGACTACCGCTGGAACAGCGGCCAGCGTCAATTCAACCTCGGACTGTTTCGCGGCCTCGCCGGCGTCGGCTACACCGCGCTGCGGCAGGTCGATCACTCGCTTCCCGACGTACTGATCTGGGAATAGCGCCGCAGCACTTAAATCAGGTGCCGCCGGGCCAAGTTGCGCATCAATTCGGCGGCGCCGAAGGTCCATGGCGGACATTCGGTGGAGAGCCGCACGGTGTTGCTGAGCGTGCCAAGCGTGGGCGTCGAGATCGAAACGCGGTCGCCGAGCTTGTGCGTGAAGCCCTCGCCCGGCACGTCGCGATCCTCCACCGGCGCAAACAGCGTGCCGAGATAGAGGACGAAACCGTCCGGATACTGATGATGGCGGCCGATGGTCGCGGCCACGAGGTCGAGCGGATCGCGGCTGATCTCGCGCATCGAGCTGCGGCCTTTGAGTACGAATCCGTCCAAGCCTTCAACGGTCAGGTCGAGGTCGGCGGCGCGCACGTCGTCCATGGTAAAGCCGTCGTCGAACAGCCGAATGAACGGGCCGATCGCCGAGGAAGCATTATTGTCCTTGGCCTTGCTCAAGAGCAGGGCCGAACGCCCCTCGACGTCACGCAGGTTCACGTCGTTTCCAAGTGTTGCGCCCTTGACTTGGCCGCGGCTGTTCACTGCGAGGACCACCTCCGGCTCCGGATTGTTCCATTTGGAGATGGGATGAAGCCCGATTGAGGCGCCCCAACCAACGGACGACAGAGCTTGCGCCTTGGAGAAGACCTCCGCGTCGGGACCGATGCCGACCTCGAGGTATTGCGACCAGAGACCTTCCTCGATCAGCGCCGCCTTGACCTTGGCCGCCTCCGGAGAGCCGGCCCTCAAATTGCGCAAGCTGTCGCCAATGATGGCGCTGACGCGCTCGCGCACCTTCCGCGCCAGTGCCGGGTCGCCCTTCGCCCCTTCCTCGATCACGCGTTCGATCATGGAACGGGCGAAGGTGACGCCGCACGCCTTCACTGCCTGCAGATCGCAAGGCGCCAGGAGATGGACACCGCCGGGGCCATCCTTCGGCTCGACGGAAGCCGCGGCGATATCAGCCAATGCGCCGAGATCCTCGCCGGTCGCGGCCCTGACCAGCGCCACCGGATCATCGCGCTCGAGAAGATCGCGCATGGTCGGAAACGCTCGGCAAGTAATATCGACAATCCGATCGCCTCGTACGGCGGCAATCGATGGCCCGCCGACATCGCTGCGCCAGACTCGTGCGACGAGGCAGCCATTTCCTTGTTCCGGCAAGATCGCGATCATGCAATTTGGCCTCTCCGTCCCGACGCGTTCGCCGACCCTAGGTTATTTGCCTTTGAATTGCGGCGGACGACCCGCGCCATCACGACGAGTCGTCCCGAGAACTCAGCGAAGGCAAACAATTTGCGCCGAAATTACCTCATAAAACAGCAAAGCGGGTGCGTTTCGGCACCCAGGAAATTCAGTTACGCACGATCGCCCGCAAAATCGGCCTGCCGGGAGATTGAACAATCGACGGTTCGATGCCAGACAGGCTAATGCTCAAGGATTGCATGCGGAATGAAATTCGGCCCGACACATTTTTGCCCTCGGAGGGGGCGCTTGCGTATCGCCGGCGTACGACTGTGGATAGCGCCGTCTCATGAACATTGCCGAAGCTGCCTTGTCCTTCCCGTTTCCCGAGCCCCCCGAGCCAGGCAAGGCTACCGAGGTCGCCCCCGGCATTCTTTGGGTGCGCATTCCGCTTCCCTTTCAGCTCAATCACGTGAACGCATATCTTATCGACGATGGCGACGGTTGGGCTGTTCTCGATACCGGACTTGCCGACGATGTGACCCGTGCCGCCTGGGCGGCCTTGCTCGCGGGGCCTCTGCGGGGAAGGCGCCTGACGCGCCTGCTGGTCACGCATTTTCACCCGGACCATATCGGTCTCGCTGGCTGGCTTTCACGACGCTGCGATATGCCGCTGCTGACAAGTGAGACGTCGTATCTGGGCTGTCTCAACATTTCTCTCAGCCCCGGCGCGCTCGACGCCAAGCCTTATCGCGACTTCTATTTGCGTCACGGCCTCGACGCGGCAACAACAGGACTGGTGAGCACCCGTGGTCACCAGTACTTGAAAATGGTCAGCGACCTTCCTCCAACCTTCCAGCGGCTCGTTGCAGGCGACACGCTCAAATTCGGTGGCCGAACATTTTCGGTCCTTACGGGCGATGGCCACGCACCGGAACAGATCATGCTTCATTGCGCCGAGGAAAAACTATTCCTCGCTGCCGACCAAATCCTCGCAAAGATTACGCCCAACATCAGCGTTTGGCCGGTCGACCCCGACGGCGACCCTCTTGGGCTCTATATGCCCTCGCTGACGGCTTTACTGGCGGACCTCGCCCCGGAAACCTGGGTGCTGCCTGGTCATCAATTGCCTTTCTTCGGGGTGCACACGCGGATTCGCGAGCTCATCGAGCACCACAAACGACGCTGCATGGCAATTGCCGAGGCGTGTGCCACATCACCGCGATCGGCAGCGGAACTGGTGCCGGTGATTTTCCATAGGCCTCTCGATCCTCATCAGATGGGCTTTGCCTTCAGCGAGGTCATGGCACACGTGAATTTCATGCTGCGGCGAGGCCAATTGACCTGGGCTGAGCCCCTGGACGGCGTGCTGCGAATGATCGCGACTTGACGTCGATCCGCCATATCCGACGGCTGCCTCTCGTGCCGATCTGGTCGCCCCTGGGCGTCGGCCTGCGCCGCTTTGCGCGTCCGCGGGATTGAACCTGCGGGCGATCCGGTTTCGGTGATTTCAGGAGGTCACGGTGGATTTGGTAGCGGGGGAGGGACTCGAACCCCCGACCTCCGGATTATGATTCCGCTGCTCTAACCAGCTGAGCTACCCCGCCATTCCGTGAAACTTGTGCCGGAATGCGGGCGATATAGGAAGCCC
>DATJYA010000450.1:0-2079 GCA_035499835.1 Pseudolabrys sp. | reverse complement strand
CCGGAAGCGGCGCTGTTCCAGGTGCCGCGCGTCGCCAAGGCGCGCAACCTGCCGGTGGAGACCGTTCGCCAGCTTGTCGAGCAGAATACCCAAGGCCGGTTCCTCGGATTGCTCGGCGAGCCGCATATCAACGTTTTGCTGCTGAATCTGGCTCTCGATCAGGTGGCTGCCAAATAGCGGCAGTTCGGGATAGCCTTGCCTGATGGCAGACCAGCGCCGCGATCTTGATCAACGACCATCGCCGGAAGCCTTGCTGGAGGCCGCCCGGCGTGAGGAATCTCGTGTCGGCAAGCTCCGGATTTTTGTCGGCGCCGCCCCCGGCGTCGGCAAGACCTACTCGATGCTGGAGACCGCTCGCGCCCGAAAAAAGGACGGCTACGATATCGTCATCGGCGCAGTCGAGACGCACGGCCGCAAAGAGACCGAGGCGCTCGTCGAAGGCCTCGAAACCATCCCGCGCCGCCAGGTCGAATACAAAGGCCGCATGCTCGAAGAAATGGACCTCGACGCGATCATCGCGCGGCGGCCGCAGATCGTGCTCGTCGACGAGCTCGCGCACACCAACGCGCTCGGCAGCCGCCATCCCAAGCGCTATCTCGATGTCGAAGAGATTCTAAATAGCGGCATCGACGTCTATACCACCGTCAATATCCAGCATATCGAGAGTCTGAACGATGTGGTCGCGCAGATTACGCGCGTGCGCGTGCGCGAGACCGTGCCGGACGCCATTTTCGATCGCGCTGCTTCGGTCGAGCTGGTTGATCTCACCCCGGAAGACCTGATCCAGCGTCTGAAGGACGGCAAGATCTACATCCCGCAACAGGCCGAGCGGGCGCTCGAGCACTTTTTCTCGCCCGCCAATTTGACCGCGTTGCGGGAGCTCGCCTTGCGGCGCACTGCCGAGCGGGTTGATGAGCAATTACTTACCGAAATGCAGGCGAGGGCGATTCAGGGGCCCTGGGCGGCGGGCGAGCGCGTGCTGGTCTGCATCAGCGAGGATCCACGCGCGGCAGGACTGGTGCGGGCGACCAGGCGGATCGCCGACCGGCTGCACGCACCATGGACGGCGATTTATGTCGAAACCGGCCGCAGCGCGCGGCTCAACAACGAGCAGCGCGATCGCATCGCCGACACCTTGCGCCTGGCAATCACATTGGGCGGCGAAGCCATCACAATTCCGGGCGGCAGCGGGCGGATTGCCGACGATGTGCTCGGCTATGCGCGCGGCAACAATATCACCCAGATCGTCATTGGAAAGTCGACGCGGTCGCGCTTTTTCGAGATCTTGCACGGCTCGGTCGTGCACGATCTCGTGCGCCGCGCCGGCTCGGTCAGCGTTCACATCATCGCCGGCGAGGACATCGAAGGCGAGCAGATCGCCGCCAAGACGGTTCGCACCGCCGAGCCGCAACAGGCGTTCGATGCACGCCCTTATATCCTGTCGCTCGGCGCAGTCGCGATTTCACTCGCTGTGGGCGAGGCCATCGAGCCCTGGTTCGGCATCGAAAACGTCGACCTCGTCTTCTTGACCGGCATCGTTGCCGTCGCGGCGCGGTTTGGATTGTTGCCGTCGCTGCTCGCCAGCGTTGTCGCGTCGCTTTGCTATAATTTCTTTTTCCTGCCGCCGCTCTATACATTCACCATTGCCGACCCGACGAACGTTCTGGCGTTCATCTTCTTCATTATTATGGCGGTAATCGTCTCCAACGTGGCCGCGCGCGTACGCACGCAAGCCGTCACTGCCATGGCGCGGGCGCGCACAACGGAATCGCTTTACGCCTTCAGCCGGAAGTTGACCGGCGTCGGCACACTCGACGATGTTCTCTGGGCCACCGCCTATCAGACCGCGATGATGCTGAAGGTCCGGGTCGTTCTGCTTTTGCCCAAGGACGGCTCGATTGTCGTGGCCGCGGGCTATCCGCCCGAGGATGTTCTCGATGAAGCGGATTTGGCCGCGGCAAAATGGGCGTGGCAGAACAACCGGCCGGCCGGGCGAGGCTCGGATACCTTGCCCGGCGCCAAGCGGCTATTCCTGCCCATGCGGACGGGCCGCGGCGCCATTGGCGTCATCGGCATCGA
>DATJYA010000449.1:0-6000 GCA_035499835.1 Pseudolabrys sp. | reverse complement strand
ACCACACCGACCCGGCGGCGCACAGCTATCGCGGACAGACGCCGCGCAACGCGGTGATGTTCGGCCCCCCGGGCTTTGCTTACGTTTACCGCTCCTACGGCATCCACTGGTGCCTCAACTTCGTCTGCGAGGAGACCGGCTCCGCGAGCGCCGTGCTGATCCGCGCGCTGGAGCCGACCGAAGGGCTGGCCGTCATGCGGCGGCGGCGCGGTGTCGCGGACGAGCGCGCCTTGTGCTCGGGACCAGGTAAATTGTGCGAGGCGCTGGGTGTGACCTTCAGGCAGAGCGAGCTCGCGCTCGACCGTGCCCCGTTCGAGCTGCGCGCGCGAGAGCGCAAGCCCGAGATCGCCACCGGCGTGCGCATCGGCATCACCAAGGCGGTGGATTTGCCGTGGCGCTACGGGCTGAAGGGTTCGAAGTTCCTGAGCAAGCCGTTCAGATAAAGCGGCGCAACGCGCGCTCTTCCCTCTCCCCTTGAGGGAGAGGGTGGCGAGCCAGAGCGATAGCGAAGGCGAGTCGGGTGAGGGGGCGGTGAGTCAACGGTGAGGCACAGCCCCCTCACCCGGACCGCGCTTGGATTCCCTCCGCGCGGTCCACCCTCTCCCTCAAGGGGAGAGGGAAGCGAGTTTGCGGATTCGGCTGCTGAACTACCCTGCGCTCTTCAATCGTTCGACCGCCTCGGCGAGCTTGGCTTTGCGCGCCACGGCCTCCTCGCGCTTTTCCTTTTCCTCCTCGACCACCTCTTCCGGCGCGCGGGCGACGAAATTGGCGTTGCCGAGCTTGGCATCGACGCGGGCGATGTCGGCCTCGGCCCTCTGCATTTCCTTGGCGAGGCGTGCGCGCTCGGCGGCGAGATCGATGACGCCCTTGAGCGGCAACGCCGCGACTTCGCCGCGCACCAGAAGCTGCACCGAACCCGGCGGCGGTGTGGTGGCCGAGGAAATCTCGGAGACACGGGCGAGGCGCTTGATGAATTCGGCCCAGCGTGCCGCGCGTGCGCCGGTTTCCGTCGACACGCCGGCGAGCACCAGCGGGATTTGCGCATTGATGTTCATTTCCGCGCGCACCGAGCGGATGGCGGTAATGAGATCGATCACCCAGCCGATTTCGGCCTCAGCCTTGTCGTCTTCCAATCCGCTGAAGCTCGGCCACGAACTCAGCGCAAGCAAAGAATTCCTCTCTCCCCCCTTGTGGGGGAGAGATGGAGAGGGGGGTATTCGAGCGGACCGCGATTGTCGCTCACCCCCCTCCCTACCCTCCCCCACAAGGGGGGAGGGAGAAACGCCGTGCGTCCCTGACGTGGCCGTTACGCCCCACAGTTCTTCGGTCACAAACGGCATGAAGGGGTGCAGAATTTTCACGATGGTATCGCGCACGAAGGCGACCATGCCTTGCGTCTCGCGCTTGGCCTCACCGTCGGCGCCTAAAAGCACCGGCTTCACCAGCTCGAGATACCAGTCGCAGTAGATGTTCCAGACGAATCGATAGGCGGCCGCCGCGGCATCATTGAAGCGAAAGGTTTCGATCGCCGCGGTGACTTCGCGCACGGCCTTCCCGCTCTCATGCGCGATCCAGCGGTTGAGCGTTTCTTTCGCTGAGCGCGGGTCGAAGCCCGCGACGGTCGCGCACCCATTCATCTCGGCAAAGCGCGCCGCGTTCCAGAGCTTGGTCGCGAAGTTGCGGTTGTTCTCGACATCCTGGGGCCCGAGACGGATGTCGTGACCTTGCGCCGCGCCGCGGGCCAGCGTGAAGCGCAGCGCGTCGGCGCCGTACTGATCGATGACGCCGAGCGGATCGACGACGTTGCCTTTCGACTTCGACATCTTGGCGCCGGAGGCGTCGCGCACCAGGCGGTGGATATAGACGTCGCGAAACGGGATCTCCTTCATGAAGTGAAGACCCATCATCATCATGCGCGCGACCCAGAAGAAGATGATGTCGAAGCCGGTGACCAGCGTTGCCGTCGGATAAAAGCGCTTGAGCTCCTTGGTTTCGTCCGGCCAGCCCAGCGTCGAAAACGGCCACAGCGCCGAGGAGAACCAGGTGTCGAGCACGTCCTCGTCGCGCGTGAGCACGGCCGGACTGCCGTAGTGACGATCGGCTTCGCGTCTTGCGTCCGCCTCGGTGAGCGCGACGAATACTTTGCCGTCCGGCCCGTACCACGCCGGAATCTGGTGCCCCCACCAAAGCTGGCGCGAGATACACCACGGCTGGATGTTTTCCATCCAGTTGAAATAGGTGTTCTCCCAATTCTGCGGCACGAATTTGGTCTTGCCCGCGCGCACCGCGGCGATCGCGGGCTTCGCCATCTCATGCGCGTTCACGTACCACTGCTCGGTAAGATAGGGCTCGATGACCACGTTGGAGCGGTCGCCGTGCGGCACCGCGTGGGTGACGTTTTCGATCTGGTCGATGAGGCCCAGCGCTTCGAGATCGGCGACGATGCGCTTGCGCGCCTCGTAGCGGTCGAGCCCGCGATATTGCGGCGGGCAGTTCTCGTTCATCTTCGCTTCGGGCGTGAACAGATTGATGAGACCACCGTTCAATTGCTTCTTGAAGTAGTCCTTGTCGCGGTGGCGCTGCCAGACTTCGAAATCGTTGAAGTCGTGCGCGGCGGTGATCTTGACCGCGCCGGAGCCTTTCTCCGGATCGGGATATTCGTCGGCGATGACCGGGATCAGGCGGTTGGCCAAAGGCAGCGTGACCAGCTTGCCGACCAAATGCTTGTACCGCTCGTCTTCCGGGTGCACCGCGACCGCGCCGTCGCCGAGCATGGTTTCGGGACGCGTGGTCGCAATCACTAGAAACTTGGTCGGGTCGTCCGCCAGCGGATAGCGGAAGTGCCACATGTGCCCCTTGCTCTCGACCTGGATCACCTCGAGATCGGAGATCGCGGTCAAGAACTTGGGGTCCCAGTTGACCAGCCGCTTGTCCTTGTAGATGAGGCCCGCTTTATAAAGTTCCACAAAAACTTTAACGACGGCGCGCGACAGCCCCTCGTCCATGGTGAAGCGCTCGCGCGACCAGTCGCAGGAGGCGCCCAGGCGCTTCAACTGGTTGACGATGGCGCCGCCCGATTCAGCCTTCCATGCCCACACCTTTTCCAGAAACTTGGCGCGGCCGAGCGCGCGCCGATGCGGCTCCTGCCGTTCCATCAACTGCCGCTCGACCACCATCTGCGTAGCGATGCCGGCATGGTCGGTGCCCGGCTGCCACAGCACGTCCTTGCCGCGCATGCGCTCGAAGCGGCACAGGATGTCCTGCAGCGTGTTGTTGAGCGCATGGCCCATATGCAATGAGCCGGTGACGTTGGGCGGCGGAATGACGATACAGTAAGGCTCAGAACCCGCGCGCTCGGGCCGGCCGGCGCGGAAGGCGCCTGCCTCTTCCCACGTCCGGTAGATGCGGCCCTCGACTTCGAAGGGCTGATAGGTCTTGTCGATCATTGCCGTTTTGTCTGTATCAATGCGCGCGGTACAAAGCCTCGCAGACCTGCCGGAGTCAACGTTGTCCCCAAGCGAGCCAGCAAGCGACCGCGCCCTGACGCGGGCGATCGCCCTGATGGCGCTGGCGGCCTTTGCCAGCGGCTTCTCGCTGCGCATTTCCGACCCGCTGCTGCCGCAGATCGCGCTTGATTTTGGCACCAGCGTCGGGACCGCCTCGGCCATCGTCACCGCCTACGCGGTGCCTTACGGGCTGACGCAGGCCTTCGCCGGAATTTTCGGCGACCGCTTCGGCAAATGCCAGGCGGTGGCGGCGACCTGCATGCTGTCCTGCCTGCTGGTCTTGCTCTGCGCGCTGTCGCGCTCGCTGCCGCAGCTCACCGCCGCGCGCCTGATCTGCGCGCCGGCCGCCGCCACCATCGTGCCGCTGGGTATGGCCTATGTCGGCGACGTCGTGCCCTACGAACGGCGCCAGCCGGTGCTCGCGCGTTTTCTCTCCGGGCAGATGATGGGCACGATCACTGGGCAGGTCGCCGGCGGCATCATCGGCGATTATTTCGGATGGCGCACGGCGTTCTACGTGCTCGCAAGCGTGTTCGCCTGTGCCGGCCTGGCGCTGATGAGCCAGTTCGCCGGCAACCCGTGGGTGAAGCCGCTGCGCCGCCCGCCCGAGCACCGACCCGGGCTGATTTCCGATTACCGCAAGCTCGCCGCCAGTGCCTGGGCGCGCTTCATCATTGTTGCCGTGTTCTTCGAAGGCCTGATCTTTTTCGGCGCTTTCACCTACGTCGCCGCCGACCTGCACACGCGTTTCGGCTTGAGCTTTTCCGCCGTCGGTCTCGTCGTCGCCGGCTTCGGTGCCGGCAGCGTGCTTTATGCCGCCACGGTGCACGGGCTCGTGTCGCGGCTGCGCGGAAGCGGGCTGGTGATCGGCGGCGGCATCGTGGTGATGCTCGCCTACCTCACGCTTGCCGCAACACCGCTATGGGAAGCGGCGCCGTTCGCCGCCGCCGCGCTCGGCTTCGGCTATTACATGCTGCACAATACGCTGCAGACCCACGCGACGCAGATGCTGCCGGAGGCGCGCGGCACCGGCGTCGCCGGCTTTTCCTCGGCGCTGTTCCTGGGGCAAAGCGCGGGGGTGGCGCTCGCGGCGCCGCTCGTCGACCGCGCCGGCGCGCCGGTCGTGTTCTTATTGGCGGCGATACTATGGCCGATACTGGCGCTCTGGATCGTGAGAAAGTTTAGCCGCCGCCAATAAGGCGCTGATTGTGCTAGGGCCGTCCGCGCGAGACACGCTCGATTTCGGCGCGCACGATGCGCTCGACCAGCCCGGGCAGATTGTCGTCGAGCCAGCCCTTGAGCATGGGCCGCAGCATGTCCTTCACCAGGTCCTCAAGCGTGCGCGCATTGTTGACCAGCATGGTCTGCGCCAGCGTATTGAAGGCGCTGTCGACAGCGGCAAGCGAGTTCGCTGACAGCAGCGAGCGTTCGGGCGACACGGATGGCGGCGCCGGTGACGGCGCAGTGGGCGCCGCCGGTGGGCGCCGTGGCTCTTCCACCGCGCGGGCCGGCGGCGGCGGTTCCGGATCCGGGGGGCGGTCGGCGAAGACGACGTCGGACGCACCATCGATGGTGCGAAACGTCGGCGCCGGTCCAGGTGGCGGCGTCGGCGCCGCCATGGCCTCGGTAAGATCGAGCACATCGGCTGCCGCAGCCGCGGGGGGCGGCGGCACCGGTTGCGGCGGGGCCGGTTTTGGCGGCGCGGCCTTTGCCGGCGCCTCCAGTTCGGCAAGCATGGCGTCGATTTCGTGCTGATTATTGGCGGCCGCCGGCGGCGGGGCCGGTGCGCGCGGCGGCGGAGCCGGCGGCGCCGGTGGCGCTACCGGGCGAATCGGCGCCGCGGCCACAGGCGGCGGTGCCGGCTTGGGCGCGGCCGCTTCCGGCGCCTTGGTCGTTTTGGTGGCATCGTCATCGGCAATAATGCGCCTGATGGAGGCGAGAATCTCCTCCATCGAGGGTTCTTGCGCCTTTGCCGTCTGAGTCATTGCCGATTTCCCGAGCGCGTAGGTTTCAAGGCGCTGTCCCGTTCGCGCCCGTCAACGTCGCGCGAATCGCCATGCATACCCGCTATTTATACGCTACAGCGACGCAGGTGTGGCAGTGGTAACGCAGGAACCTTAACGAGCTGTGGACACTGGAACCCGGCGCTTCCTCGGACGCCATCGGGAGCGAATCAGCGTCCGTCGGGCGTGCGCACGCCGGCCCAGCTATCGCGCACCTGATGGTAGTGAACGGTGGGATTATAGACCGGCACCCGCAGCCCCAGCACCTGCGGCGACAACCGGCCGATCGCGGCCAGCAGCGTGTAAGACGCCACCACCCGGTCGTGCTGCGCGGTAACCAGCGCCACGCGCGCGTTGACCAGCACCTGCTGCGCATTGAGCACGTCGAGGGTGGTGCGCTGTCCGACGCGCGCCTCTTCGCGCACGCCGTTGAGGGCGATCTCCGAGGAGGTCACCTGCGCCTGGGTCGCCTCGATATTCGCCTTGCCGGC
>DATJYA010000448.1:0-2737 GCA_035499835.1 Pseudolabrys sp. | reverse complement strand
CGAGCCGGTGATGCGATAGCTGCCGTCGGCAGCGCGCGTCGCGCGTGAGCGCAGCGCGCCGACGTCGGAGCCGGCCTGCGGCTCGGTGAGCTGCATGGTGCCCATCCATTCGCCGCTCACCAGTTTGCCGAGATAGCGCTGCTTCAAGTCGTCGGAACCGTAGGCTTCGAGCGCGTCGACCGCGGCCATGGTCAGCACCGGGCCGATGCCGAAGGCCATCGAGGCCGCGTTCCACATTTCGATGCAGGCGGCGTTTACCGCCTGCGGCAGCTCCTGGCCGCCCCATTGCGCCGGCGCCGCGAGCCCGTTCCAGCCGGCTCGCGACCAGGCGGTGTAGGCCTCCTTCCAGCCCGGCGGCGTCGTCACCACGCCGTCCTTGAATGGCGTGCCGAACTTGTCGCCGACCGTATTGAGCGGCGCGATGACGTCGCTGGCGAAACGGCCGGCTTCCGCCAGAACCGAATCGACGGTCTCCTCGTCGAGGTCGCCGTAAAGCCCCTCTGTCAGTGCGGTTTTCAGGCCGGCAGCGTGCTTGAGGGCGAAGGCAATGTCGGCAACCGGCGCGCGGTAGGTCATAGATCGATCCTAGCGCCGCCGCCGCGCCGGCGCGAGGGCCGGTGACGGACCGCCGGCGGCCGTTGATCGGCCATCGGGGCGCCGCTATGGTCCGGCCGCGAGCGCGTCGGCATAGCGTCGCGCAATTTTTCCGTGCAGGTGTTGGGGCGTAGCCAAGTGGTAAGGCAGCGGATTTTGATTCCGCCATTCCCAGGTTCGAATCCTGGCGCCCCAGCCAGCCAGTGCGGTCTCCGGTAGCTTCTCGACGAATCGTCCACCAGCTCGTCTTTCGACAGGTAGCTGGGGCGGTGTCCGCCTTTGACTCGTAAACGGCCGATCAGCGTGTTCAGCGCCGACTTGATGTCCGCTTCCGGCGGCAAGGAGACTCTCAGCGGAGGTCTTGTGATGCCGCCCAATGACCCATCGCAGGCATGGATAAGTGTGCTGCGCATGTATGCTTTCCGACAGAAGCGGACAAGAGCGTTCTATAATGGGGCTTATGTGAGGTCGACCTCGGCTATTCGGCGGATTAAGGCTTTACGCCGAGAGAGCAGCTTTAGAAGCGCTAGCCGCGCAGACGGCGCTCCTCTTCTCCCACACCAAGTCACGGGCCAGAGATCGTCTGATCGTAAGCGCGCTGAGGATAATCGACGAAATGTGGCTGATGTCACCGCGGCCATGAGATCCGGTGAGCAGATTCTTGGCAGATAGCCCAAGCAGACTCGTGAGCCCAATGTCAGGCTTGGCAGGGTAAAATCAAACGCCATGTTCGATGGCTTACCCGTCAATGAGCGCATTCGGCTTGGCGAATTGCCGAAGCGCCGGCAGGTCCTCGACGATGATGTCGCGTCCGGAACTCTTCACGCCGTATTTCGACAGCATCGCCAGGTTGCGTGACAGAATCTCCGGCCTCATTCCCAGGCGCGACGCCAGCGTGCGCTTGTCGAAACTCAGCACGATGTTGTGCCGATGCCCCTGTTTGGCGTCGGCCTCCAGAATCCAGTTTGCCAACCGCTCGGCGCTGGTGCGCAATTTCTCGTTCTTGAGCGCGCGCACGAGGCTGCGATAGCGTTCCGCGAGTTCGCTGACGATGGCGCGTGCGAAGGCGGCGTCACGGCCAAAGATGTCGCGTACGGTCTGTGCCGGGATCATGAGGATCTGCGCCGCTGTGAGCGTGCGCGCCGACTTGAGATAGACTTCGTCGCGGATGACGGCCGCCAGAATGAACGTCGTCACCGGCCGCATGATGTCGAGCGTCGTTTCGTGGCCGCCGTGAGCGGCGAACATCTCGACCGAGCCTTCGACCACGACATGCAGAAAGTCGGGCAGATCGCCTTCGGTGATCAGCGACACCCGTTCCGGGAAGCGCTGCAGGAACGCTGCAGTCAGCAAGTCCTCGAAATTCTTCTCGCTCATGTCGCGGAACAGCGGCAGGTCGCGGATCAATTTGCGGTCGGATTTTCGCACGGGGCTTCTCCGCGGATGGACCTTCAACCGGATGATGTTAGTTGCAAACCGCGCTGCAGCGAATTGACTATTGTCAATCAATAATAATCAGAAAGTCAAATCGCTGGCCGATTTAAGTAAAGCAAAAAATTCGTCACGGAAAGGCAAGTATTATTGATCGGCGTCAAAGCATCGGGCGCACGCAGCAGCTTTGGTCTTGCCAGCATCGAGCAGGGAAAAGGAGCGGGGCGCGCCATGCCAGCCAAAACAGCACCCAGTGTCGCCGGCCAGGGCCGCGCGCTCTGGATGTCGACCATCGCCTTCACCGTGTGTTTTGCGGTGTGGACCATCTTTGCCATCATCGGCATCCAGATCAAGCAGCAGCTCGGCCACAACGAAACCCAGTTCGGTCTCCTGGTCGGCACGCCGATCCTGACCGGTTCGATCATCCGCATTTTTCTCGGCATCTGGACGGACCAGATTGGCGGTCGCCGCGTCTACACGGTGGTGATGCTGGCCGCCGCAATTGCGACGTACCTGCTCACCTACGCGCACACCTACCCCCAGTTTCTGATCGCGGCGCTGGGCGTCGGCATCGCCGGCGGTTCCTTCGCGGTCGGCATCGCCTATGTCTCCCGCTGGTATCCGCCGGAAAGGCAAGGCACCGCCCTCGGCATCTTCGGCGCCGGCAATGTCGGCGCCGCCGTGACCAAGTTCTGCGCGCCGTTCGTGCTCG
>DATJYA010000447.1:0-3734 GCA_035499835.1 Pseudolabrys sp. | reverse complement strand
TTCATGGTCGATCTCCGGGTGAAGAGGCCGCCGGAGGCCGCGCCGCATTGTCTTTGAGGGGAGATCAGACGATGTGCCGCGGCTTCAAGTCCGGCAGCACGGGGGGCGTAACGATTAAACGCGAACGCGCGCCCGTGCCGTGGCAATACGGCGGGGACGGAAATTGCGCGCTGCAACAAGCATCGTCATGGCGCGGCATATAGGGCCAAGCGCCGGCCCGGTCAAGCCAGTCCGCGCGGCTTCATCCAAAGAGATATTTCAGCCCAACCGAAATCACGTCGCCGATGGTCAACAGCACCGCCGCCCAGACCAGGGCCGAGGTGACATTGGCGATCTGGAATTCCCAGAACGGCATCTCGAAGATGCCGGCAACCAGCGGCACCACCGCGCGCAGCGGCCCGAAGAAGCGGCCAATGAAAATGCCGGGAATGCCCCAGGCCTTCACGAAGCGCTCGCCGCGCGGGATGAGTTCGGGATGACGCGACAGCGGCCAGACATGCGCCACCGAATATTCGAGCTTGAGCCCAATCCAGTAGGACAGCCAGTCGCCGGCGGCGGCGCCGAGCGCGCCGCCGATCCACACCCCCCAGAAATTGATGCCGCTCGACGACAGCAGCGCGCCGATCGCCACCAGCGCGCTCCAGGCCGGGATCAGCAAAGAAATGAAGGCCAGCGACTCCCCGAATGCCAGCGCGAAAACGACCGGCGCTGCCCAGGCCTCATGCAGCCGGACAAAGTCGGTGACCTGCTGAACGATGTTGTGGAGGTCCATCGGGGTCGTGCTGGTGGGCTCGCCGCGCTTCTGTCTAGCGTGACCGCAGGGGCGGACGCCAGCCGGCCTGGCCTAGTCCGGCAGCGACGGCTCGTCGCGGGGAAACAATTCGGTCGCGACCGCCAGCCCGATGGTCAGCAACGGCGTGGCGAGGAAGGCGCCGACCGGCCCCCACAGCCAGGCCCAGAACACCAGCGACAGGAACACAGCGAGCGGGCTCAGCGTCAGCCTGCGGCCGATGATGGCCGGCGTGATGAAAGTCCCTTCCAGCGTCGCCAGCCCGATATAGACCGCCGGCGCGACCAGCGCGTGAGTCAAGGTCGAAAACTGGACAAGGCCGGCACCAAATAAAATCAGGACCACAAGGCCGGGGCCGATATAGGGGATGAAGCACAGCACGAAGGTGAGCGCGCCCCAGGCGCCGGCATTGGGCAGGCCGATGAAATAGCAGGCGATGCCGACCGCGATGCCCTCGGCAAAATAGATCACGCCAAGCGTGGTGAAATAGGTCGTCAGATTGTTCTCCGCTTCCTGCATGATGTGCAGCACCCGCAGCCGCGCCTCGCGCTCGGCGAACAGGATCGCAACGCCGCGACGCAATTGCACGCGCGTCGACAGAAAGAAGAACAGGGTGCCGAAGAAGATCAGCAGCTGCCCGATTGCCGGCGTCACGAACCCGATTGCCGGCGTCAGCAGGCTGAGCGCCGGCTGAATCAGGCCGGACAGGCCGAGGTCGAGCGGCGCCGCGCGATCGCCGCCGGGATTGAGCGTGTCGCGCAGGCTGCGAAGCCACTGCAGCGGATAGTCGAGCAGCGACAGCTTGTCCTTGAGCCGGGCGCCGATTTCCGGCGCCTTGCCGGCCCAGTCGGAGACCGGTACGGCGAGCAAGACGATCAGCGCGTTCATTGCCGCAACGAGCAGCAGCACGACAAGGAGCGCGGTCAGCCATTGCGGGACGCGGTGCGCCCGCGCCCTCTCGGAGATCGGCCCGAACATGGTGCCGATCACGAACGCCGCGGTTAGCGGCAGAAGCACCACCCGGGCGAGTTCGAGGAAGGCGCCGAACAGCAGCAGAAAGATGCCGACGGTTGCCGCCTGCGCCGCGCGTTGCCAGAACATCGCAGCGCCCGTCCCCGGCGTGGGCTCCGTCGGGGGCAACAGGCGCTCGTCCTGCAGCGGATTGCGCGTATCCATCGAAACTCCCTGCGGGGCGCGGCCGGGGCGGCCGCAGCTTAATGCCGCGGCGCGCCAATGGTTGCGCTCGACCCCCATATTATCCGCCTTCGCGACCGCGCGCTCGCCGCTTTCCCCGTCCCGTCACAATGGCCCGGCCGGCGGACGGGCCGCCGTTAAATCTCCCTTAAGCTGCGGCAGGCACTTGGCAGGGCCGGTCGACGCCGCGCCGCCCGTGGCATAGTGACTGGCAAGTGATTCGCTTGGCTCTTATCTGAAGGCTTCCATGGCCAAATCCGCCACCAAGATGAAACCGACGAAACAGCCCGACCTGTTCGACGCCGCGCCGCGGACGGCCAAGCCTGCCGGCCGCAAACCGGCCGGGCGCAAGGCGGCGAAATCGCCGGCGCGCGAGAAATCGCGCGGCGGCAGCGCCGAGGCCGGCTATACCGCCAAGCACATCGAGGTGCTGGAGGGGCTGGAGCCGGTGCGCCGCCGCCCCGGCATGTATATCGGCGGCACCGACGAGAAGGCGCTGCATCATCTCTTCGCCGAGGTGATCGACAATTCCATGGACGAGGCGCTCGCCGGCCACGCCACCTGGATCGAGGTGGAGATGGAGGCGGACGGCTTTGTCTCCGTCACCGACAATGGCCGCGGCATCCCGGTCGACCCGCACCCGAAATTCAAGAACAAGTCGGCGCTGGAAGTGATCATGTGCACGCTGCACGCCGGCGGCAAGTTCGACTCCAAGGTCTACGAGACGAGCGGCGGCCTGCACGGCGTCGGCGTCTCCGTCGCCAATGCGCTGTCCGAGCGCATGGAGGTCGAGGTCGCGCGCGAGCAGACGCTCTACAAGATGGATTTCGAGCGCGGCAAGCCGAAGGGCAAGCTGCAGAAGATCGGCCGCGCACCGAACCGGCGCGGCACCAAGGTGCGCTTCATGCCCGATCCGGAGATCTTCGGGCCGAAGGCGGCGTTCAAGCCGGAACGCGTGTTCAAGATGGCGCGCTCGAAGGCCTACCTCTTCGGTGGCGTCGAAATCCGCTGGCACTGCGACAAGGCGCTGCTCAAGGGCGTCGAGGATGTGCCGGAAAAGGCGGTGTTCCATTTCGCCGAGGGCCTGAAGGATTATCTCGCCGCCAACCTCGCCGGCGCCAATCTGGTGCATCCGGATATTTTCACTGGCTCCTCCGGCAAGACCGGCAGCCACGGCGCGGTCGAATGGGCGGTGGCCTGGACGGCGGACGCCGACGGCTTCCTGCAATCCTACTGCAACACCATCCCGACGCCGGATGGCGGCACCCATGAATCCGGTTTGCGCACCGCACTATTGCGCGGCCTGAAGGACCACGCCGCGCGGCTCGGCCTCGACAAGCGCGCCGCCGCCATCACCAGCGAAGACGTGATGACCGGCGCCGGCTCGATGCTCTCGGTGTTCGTCCGCGAGCCGGAATTCCAGGGCCAGACCAAGGATCGCCTCGCCACCGCCGCGGCGCAGAAGATCGTCGAGAACGCGATCAAGGACCCGTTCGACCACTGGCTCTCGGGCAATCCGCTGCAGGCGAACAAGCTGCTGGAGTTCGTCGTCGAACGCGCCGAAGAGCGCATCCGCCGCCGCCAGGAAAAGGACATCGCGCGCAAGAGCGCCGTGCGCAAGCTGCGCCTGCCCGGCAAGCTCGCCGACTGCACCGATTCCGCCGCCGACGGCTCGGAGATTTTCATCGTCGAGGGTGACTCGGCCGGCGGCTCCGCCAAGCAGGCGCGCGACCGCCGCAGCCAGGCCATC
>DATJYA010000446.1:0-3279 GCA_035499835.1 Pseudolabrys sp. | reverse complement strand
TCCTCGATCACCGCAGTCTCGCCGACCACAAGGCCGGTGGCATGGTCAAGGAAAATGCCGCGGCCGATGCGCGCCGCCGGATTGATGTCGCACTGGAACACCGATGAGGAGCGGCTCTGCAGATAGAGCGCGAAGTCGCGGCGGCGATTGTTGTTCAGCCAATGCGCCAGGCGATGCGTCTGGATGGCGTGGAAGCCTTTGTAATAGAGCACCGGCTCGAGGAAGCGGCTGGTGGCGGGATCGCGATCAACCGTCGCGACGATATCGGCACGGAAGGCTTCGCCGATCTGCGGCTGATCGTCCAGCGCATCGGCATAGGCCTGGCGGATGAGGTCGCCGGAAATCTCCGCGTTGCCGAGCCGCTCGCAGACGCGATGCACGACGGCGGCTTCCAGCGAGTCATGGTGCAAGATGTTCTCGTAGAGGAAGGTCGCGAGCTCGGGTTCGCTGCGCGCGGCGTCTTCGGCTTCCGAGCGCACGCGTGCCCAGACCGGGTCGAGCTTGGTGAAACCTTTGACGGGGCGGGTCTGCTGTTGGGCCATAGAATAAAATTCTCCGGCGTTTGCCAAATCCGCAGCGCTTCTAGCACATATTTCGAAACGCCGAGAGGGCTCCGCAAGTCCCGGCGCACATGGCTCATGCGCGGTTAAGGAAGTCGATAACAGCTTCCTTGAACACACGGTCGCCGACCGCCAGCATGTGGTCGCGCCCGGGAATGTCGAGCCATTTTGCATTGGCAATGAGCGCGGCCAATTCTTGCGCGGAACCGGCAACGTCGTCTTTGGTGCCGACCGCGACCAAAGTCGGAATTCGAATCGCCGCCGCTTCCGCCTTCGTCAGTGTCTGCCGCGAGCCGCGGATGCAGGCGGCCAGCGCCCGCAGATCCGATTTGGTCTGCTCGGCAAAGGCGCGGAATTGCCGCCCGGTCGGATCGGCGACATCGGCAAGCGAGGACGCTTCCAGCGCCGTGGCGATACTTTCCGGCAGTCCCACGCCTTCGACAAGACGAATGCCGAGCCCGCCGAGGATCAGCGTGCGCGCGCGCTGCGGGTGCTGGACGGCGAAAAAGGCGCTGATGCGCGCGCCCATGGAATAACCCATGATGTCGGCGCGCGGCAGACCAAGATGGTCGAGCAGCGCGCGCACATCGTCGGCCATCTTGGGCGTGTCGTAATCGGCAGGATCGTAAAGCTTGGCCGATTGGCCGTGGCCGCGATTGTCGAGCGCGATGACCCGCCGCCCTGCGCGGCTCAGCGTGCCGACCCAGCTCGGACCGACCCAATTGACCTCCTTGGTGGAGGCGAACCCATGCACCAGCACGATCGGCTCGGCGTGTGGCTCGCCCTCGTCGAGATAGGCAATCTCGACCGGGCCATTATGGAAACGCGGCATGGCGGCTATGTAGAGTCTGCCGCCCATATAAACAATCGGAAACGCCGACCTCTAGGCATGCAGCACCCGTCCCGCTATGGTGCGCCGGCAAGCGCATCGCGCCGCTATCCGAGGGACTGCCATGGCGGACCACGTCGTTCCCCATTTCCACAACGATCCAGGCGTGCCGGTCATCGAGATCGGCGCCAAGGAATTCATGTGCGTGGGAGCCTCGCCGCCTTACGATCATCCGCATGTCTTCCTCGACATGGGCGAGGACAACGAGATCATCTGCCCCTATTGCTCGACGCTCTACCGCCACGACCCGGCCCTCGATTCGCACGCGGCGCGCCCGGCGGAATGCGCGCTGCCGCTGACTGAATCGGCCTGATCAACAGGCGCGATCATTGCCCAGGGTGACCCTCGCCCGGTGCACTTCCACAACTTGGGAATAATGCCCGAGACCATTTTGCAGCGCCGGAATCTCTACCTGTCCGGTGCGAGCACCGTGCTCGGGCTTCTCGTTGCGCTCAGCACCCTCGCTTGGGGGCCCTGGAACGACGAGTTCTGGACGCTGGCGTCGACCGCGCGGGGGCTGACGCTTCATGAATTCCTCGGCAACATGTATCGGGACCAGCACCCGATCCTCTATTACGGCCTGATCTATCTCGCACAAGCGAGCGGAATAACCGACCTCGTCGCGCTGCGGTCATTCAACATCCTGGGTTTCATTCTCGTCGCCGTCACCCTTGCTTACGCCCATCGCCAAAAGACGATCAATGGCGGACAGATCTTGTTCGTCGCCGTGATCTACGCCTCGTCTCCGCTGTTCCTTGCGTACTTCGCCGAACTCAGGGCGTATTTCATCCTGTATTCGGCCTCGATATCGATCTCGATCTTGTGGCTGACGATTGCGCAGCGGGTCGACGAAACGCGCGTCGTCTCCCGAGGCCTGATTGCCGCATGGACCGCCTGCCTGGCGGTCTTCGTGAACCTGCATTACTTCGCGACCATCTTCGGCGGACTATTGACGCTGGCATTGCTGGCCGACCTGGCGTGGCGCAAGCGCTGGCGTCTCGCTGCGGCGATTGCCGCAGTCAGCCTGGCGGCGGCCGCGCCCGCGGTATTTCTCGGGGCGATCCAGGCCAGGTTTTCGTTATCCGGGCAGATGAGCTGGATCACGACGACCTTTCCGCAGGCCATCGCCATCGTCGCGATCATCGTGGCAAAAGCCGCCGCCCTCAATGTGCCGGCCATCGGTTGCGCCATCATTGCGGCATTGACGCCGACTGAAGATCGAGCCCTGCGGCAACAGCGGCGCAATATTGTCGTCCTGATCGCACTGACGGCATTGTTCTTCGGCCTGATGATCGGGTTGAACGCGGTCACGCCGCTGATCTGGGATCGCTACCTCATGTCAGCGGCCGGCGCCGTGACGGTCGCCATTGCCCTGCTCGCGGGCAGCGCCGTCGCGCCGAAATGGGGTCCCGCCGCCACCGCCATTGTCGCGGTCGCGTGGCAGATCTATGGGATCACCTGGCTCGACTACGACCACCGGGGATTTTCCCCGATCGCCGCCGCGATCGTGCAAACGACCGCCGAATGCAAGACAACAAAGGTGTACGCATTCATTCCAGCGGAGGGCGCCGCCGAGCGTCGGATGGGCTTCCGCTATTACGCGGAGAAATTCGGCTTCTCGTATGCCGAGATTGCATCGAAGGCGCCGCAGCCGATAACGGGCGGAGCGTGCCCCAGCCTGCTGTGGATTTGGGGAACGCGTTTTGACGCCGGCAAAAGCGCGGCGCAGATCGTTCGCGACTATGACCTGCGCGTGGAAGGCAATGCTGTGCTTGAGCTGTTCGAGCCCCAGCATTACCAGATCCTCCTTGCCATCCGATGATCGCGGAC
>DATJYA010000445.1:0-14590 GCA_035499835.1 Pseudolabrys sp. | reverse complement strand
AGCTTTTTCAGCCGATCTCGCCGGACCTCCTCGTCGACTTCGTGAAAGATGTCAGCCACGAATTGTTCCACCCCTTGCGCCTTCGCCCTCCCCCGGGCGAATTGCGCGGTAACCTAGCCATGTGGCGCCGCCAAGGCAAAGCCTGCGCCGGTATTCGTTAATATTTCAGGGATTTAGCGCTTTTTCATTGCATAGACGTGTGCCGCCCCGGGAAAGGCCCGCGCGCGCACCTCAACGGCATAGTCGGCAACCGCCTTGTCGATCGAGGGGCCGAGGTCGGTATAGCGCTTGACGAATTTCGGCACCCGCGGCGATAGGCCGAGCATGTCCTCCAGCACCAGGATCTGCCCATCGCAGGCAGCGCTGGCGCCGATGCCGATGGTCGGGATGCGCACTGCCGCCGTGAGCTTGCGCGCCAAAGGCTCGGCCACGGCCTCGATCACCACCGAGAAGGCGCCCGCCTCGGCAACGGCGAGCGTGTCCTCCTCAAAGCGCGCCCAATCGCTTTCCTCGCGCCCTTGCGCGCGGAACGAGCCGATCACGTTGATCGCCTGCGGCGTCAAGCCGACATGCGCCATCACCGGGACGCCGCGCTCGACCATGAAGGCGATGGTTTCAGCCATGCGCTTGCCGCCTTCGACCTTGACGGCGCCACAGCCGGTCTCCTTGAGCACGCGCGCGGCGTTGAGGAACGCCTGCTCTTTCGAGGCCTCGTAGGAACCGAACGGCATGTCGACAACGACGAGCGCGCGCCTCGAGCCGCGCATCACCGCAAGACCTTGCAGGATCATCATCTCAAGCGTCACCGGCACGGTCGTCTCCAGCCCGTGCATGACCATGCCGAGCGAGTCGCCGACGAGGATGACGTCACAATGCTGGTCGAGGATACGCGCGGTGTGCGCGTGGTACGACGTCAGGCAGACGAGCGGTTCGCCGCCTTTGCGCGCCAGAATATCGGGAGCGGTGAGCCGCTTGATCTCTTGCTGTACGGACACGCGCTACCTCCCGAACACCGGAACGCCGATCAGGATCGGATGGAATGCGAAACCGAGCGCGAGATAGATGACGAAGCCGAGCAGCACGACGACGATGTCGCCGGCCCAGCCCGCCGGCGCCGTCGCAGTGCCGAGATCGCCGCGACGCTTGGCGGCGATACGGGCGTAGACACCCCAGACCAAAAACGAGCCGAACAACAGGATCGAACCAAGATCGCCATTCGAGAGTAGATGCGCGAGCGCCCAGGTCTTCACGCCGGCCAGCATCGGGTGTTTGAGCTTCGCCTTGATGTGGCTGGGAATGAAAGCGGCGGTGACAAAGGTGACCGCAAACAGCATCAGGCCGATAGTGATGTGCCGCATGAAGGCCGGCGGCGACCACACTTGAATCCATTCGTGCGCGCGGTAATCGCCATAGCCCCAGACGATCAGCGCGAGGCCGACAAGCGCCATCAGCGCAAACAGCACGCGGTAGCCGTACCCCAGCCGTTCCATGAGCCTCGCGCGCGTGTCGCGGAAGGTCACGAATACATGCGTGGCGAGAAAAACGACCAGTCCCAAAATGAGGATTGCAAGGCCCATGCAACACCCGCACAAAGTCTTTGCCTGCCGCGAAAGCCGCAGTAGAGGATAGCGGGGGGCAATGCAAGCGGCCCCGCCGCATGAGCGCCATCCGATGGCCGATGAACCGAGATACCTGATCGAACCGGAGCGGAGAACTGCCGTCGGCGGCGACTACGAGGTGGTCGTCCTCGGTGGTGGGCCCGCCGGCATCGCCGCCGCGGCCGCCGCTGGTCGGCATGGCCGCAAGGTGCTGCTGATCGAGCGCCACGGCTTTCTCGGCGGCATGGGCACGGCCGCCGGCGTGACGAATTTCTGCGGCCTGCACGCCAATGTGCACGGCGACATCAGGCAGGTGGTCCATGGCGTCGCTGACGAGCTACTCGCGCGCATCGACCGGCTCGGTGGACTGAACGTGCCGCATCTGGTCCTCGGCAAGATCCACGCGCAAGCCTACGACACCGCCGCCTACAAATGCGCGGCCGACGACCTGCTGCTGTCCTGTCATGTCGATATTCTCTTCCATGCACTCGCCACCGGTGTGGCGATGGACAGCGACACCCACATCAAGGCGCTGCTGGTGGAGACCAAATCCGGCCGTGTCGCCATTCTCGCCCGCACCTTTATCGATTGTTCCGGCGACGGCGATCTCGCCGCCTTTGCCGGCGCGCCGTTCGAGAAGGGCGATGAAAACGGCGATACGCTCTACCCGACCATGATGTTTCGTCTCAATGGCGTCGATGCCAAGGCGGCGGGCGACGCCTGGCGCACCATTCCGACGCTGATGGATGAAGCGCAAAAGCGCGGCATGACGTTTCCCCGCAAAGGCGCCGTGGTGCGGCCGCAGAAACATACCAATGAGTGGCGCGTCAATGTCACGCAAGTGAAGACGGCGGACGGCCGTGCCGTTGACGGCACCGACGCACGCGAACTGAGCGCCGGTGAAATCGAAGGCCGTCGCCAGGCGATGGCCTTCTTCGACTTCCTGCGCCGCCAAGCGCCGGGCTTTGCCCAATCCTATGTCGTCGACATTCCGCCGCAGCTCGGCGTGCGCGAGACACGCCGCGTCACCGGCCTCTATCAGCTCACCGCCGACGATGTGTTGTCCTGCGCCAGCTTTAACGACACCATCGGCGTCAACGGCTGGCCGGTCGAAAACCATGTCGCCGGCGACGTGGTCTGGCGCTGGCCGGATATCCCCGGCTCACGCGGCTTCAACCATCTGCCCTACCGCATGCTGGTGCCGCGCGGGCTCGATAACCTGTGGGTCTCCGGGCGTTGCGCCTCGATGACGCATGAGGGGCAATCGGCTGCGCGCGTCAGCGGGCCGTGCTTTGTCATGGGCCAGGCTGCCGGAACCGCGGCGCATCTTTCGCTTGCCGGAAATGCCGGAAATGCGGATATTCCGCCCGAGAAGCTGCAACAGACCTTGCAGGCCGATGGCGTGTATCTGGGGCGCGACGTCGACTAGCAACAACAAACGCCGGGGAAACGCACCATGTTCAAGCGTATTGCGCTCGCCTTTCTTTTTGCGCTGGCCGTGGCGGCGCCGGCGATGGCCCAGGACTGGCCTCCCAAGCAGGTGAAGATCATCGTACCGTTCGGCGCCGGATCGACGCCTGACGTGGTCGCGCGCATCCTCGCCGACGGGCTCGCCAAGAAATATCCGGACAGCGTCTTCATCGTCGAGAACAAGCCGGGGGCGAGCGGCAATCTCGGCACCGACACCATCGCCAAGGCGGCGCCCGACGGCACAACCATCGGCATCAGCATCGGCGGCCCCCTCGCCATCAACAAACTGCTGTTCGGCAATCTGCCCTACGATCCGCAAAAGGACATCGCGCCCGTGACGCAGCTCATCACCCAGCCGAGCGCGCTCGCGGTCAACCCAGGCCTCAATGTCAATTCGGTCGCCGATCTCATCAAACTGCTCAAGGCCAATCCCGGCAAATACAACTTCGCCTCGATCGGCACCGGCTCGCTGTCGCAGCTCGCCATGGAAGCGGTCGCGATCAAGTCCGGCACCAAAATCGTGCACGTTGCCTTCAAGAGCTCGCCCGATGCCATGCTCGCGGTCATCCGCGGTGACGCGCAGATGGCCTGCATGCCGGCGGCCTCCGTCGTCCCGCAGGCCAAGGCCGATAAGGTAAAAATGATCGCGGTCTCCACCGCCAAACGCTCGCCTTATCTGCCCGACGTGCCGACGCTGAAGGAGAGCGGCATCGACGTCGAAGCCGATGCCTGGATGGGTCTGATCGCGCCGGGCGCCACGCCCAAGGCCATGATCGACAAGATCAACAAGGACGTCGTCGAGATTATCAAGTCGCCGGCGGCGCACGACAAGCTGGCTGCGGCATTGATGGAGCCGGTCGGCTCGACGCCGGAGCAATTCCGCGCCACCATCGACAACGAAATCTCGCGCTGGGCGCCGGTGATCAAGGAAGCCGACGTCAAGATCAACTGAGGATTTTCAGGCCCGCGATCTTTTCCGAAAGGCGGTATCCGCCTTTCGCGATCATGCGCCGGCGCGCACTTTCACGTCCTTGATGTCCTTGAACACGAGCCCCGGCGCGCGTTCGCCGGTGTAGTCAAGGATGAATTGGTTGCGGGCCATGAAGACGCGGTCGCCGTCAAGGTCCTCGGCGACGCTCGAGTAGTTGGCCTGAACGAAATCGTCGAGTTTTTTGCTGTCGTCGGACGAGATCCAGCGCGCGAGCTGGAATTCCGGGGTCTCGAAATCGATATCGAGACCGTATTCCTCCTTCAGCCGTACCTTAAGGACATCGAGCTGCAGGGGGCCGACGACGCCGACCAGCGCCGGTGCGCCGTCGAGCGGACGGAACACCTGCACCACGCCCTCTTCCGCCATCTGCTGCAGCGCCTCTTTCAGCTTCTTCGCCTTCATCGGATCGCCGAGCTTGACCCGACGCAGTATTTCCGGAGCGAAATTCGGCACGCCAAGGAAGGAAATGTCTTCGCCTTCGGTGAGCGTATCGCCGATGCGCAGCGTGCCGTGATTGGGAATGCCGACGACGTCGCCGGCATAGGCCTCGTCGGCGAGTGCCCGGTCCTGGGCGAAGAAGAATTGCGGCGCCGTCAGGGTGATCGGCTTCTCGGTGCGTGTCAGCTTTGCCTTCATGCCGCGGCGCAATTTACCCGAGCAGAGCCGCGCAAAGGCGATGCGGTCACGGTGATTGGGATCCATGTTGGCCTGGATCTTGAACACGAAGGCCGTCATCGCATTCTCGTGCGCGTCCACCTTGCGCAAATTTGCTGTCTGTGCACGTGGCGGCGGCGCGAAAGCGGCGAGCGCATCGAGCAGGTCCTTGACGCCGAAATTCTTCAAGGCAGAGCCGAAAAACACCGGCGTCAGGTGCCCTTCCCGGAACGAGGCAAAATCGAAGCGGCGGCAGGCATCCTTGACCAGCGCCAGTTCCTCGCCGATGGCAACCGGGTCGAGCATCGGATTTTTCGCCGCCAGCGCCGCAAGATCGGGCGGCTGCGGCGCCACCGTCTTGCCGTCCTCGCTCAACAGCCGCATCTCACCGGTCGAAATATCGTAAGTGCCGGCGAAATCGCGGCCGCGCCCGATCGGCCAGGTCATCGGCGCGGTATCGAGCGCCAAAGTTTTTTCGATCTCGTCGAGCAGCTCGAACGGATCGCGGCTTTCGCGGTCCATCTTGTTGATGAAAGTCACGATCGGGATGTCGCGCAGACGGCAGACCTCGAACAGTTTGCGCGTGCGCGCCTCGATGCCCTTGGCAGCGTCGATCACCATGACCGCCGAGTCGACCGCGGTCAGCGTGCGGTAGGTATCCTCGGAGAAGTCCTCGTGGCCCGGCGTGTCGAGCAGGTTGAAGACACGGGCCTCGTAATCGAAGGTCATCACCGAGGTGACAACCGAAATGCCGCGCTCGCGCTCGATCGCCATCCAGTCGGAGCGGGTCGAGCGGCGGTCGCGCTTGGCCTTCACCTGGCCGGCGAGGTTGATGGCGCCGCCGAACAGCAAGAGCTTCTCGGTGAGCGTGGTCTTGCCGGCATCCGGGTGGGAAATAATGGCGAAGGTACGCCGGCGCTCCACCTCCGCCGTGAGCGGGCCGAGCGGAGCCGAATCGGCGGCGGTAAACGGCTTGTTCATGCGCAGCATGTGGCCGCAATCGCCAGTAAAATCAAGCGCCTGCGGCAAAGTCTCATGCTGCGTCACGCGGCGCGGCTAAGTCCCCGAAAGCACGCGCGAATACTCCGGTACCACCGGCTCCGCAAAAATACTGAGGGCAAATGGCTAGACCGTTCGGGCGAGTTTTCGTCAACGGCGCAAGCAAACCGAAAGCTTTGCATTTTAATGATTGTCGCGCGGCTGCATCACTTTTAACGGCCGTTGATCGAGGCCTCTATGCGCGTCCGCTTGTTGCATCTTCTCGCCGTGCGCTTGTCTTGCTTTCCGGCGCCGCCGCGGCCGAGCCGATCAAGTTGAAATTCTCGTTCTTCACTTCCGACCGCTCCATCATCTATCAGGCAATGATCAAGCCCTTCGTTGACGCCGTCAACAACGAGGGCAAAGATCTGCTGCAGATCGACGTGTATTTCAGCGGCGCCATCAGCAAGGTGCAGGCGCAGCAGCCGGGGCTTGTGGCCGAAGGCGTCGCCGATCTGGCCATCGTCGTACCAGGCCAGGTACCCGAACTTTCCACCGGCGTGGCAGTCATGGAACTGCCGGGGCTGTTCCGCGACGAGCGCGAGGCAAGCGGCGTCTTCGCCCGGCTTGTCGCAGCCGATACGTTCAGCGGCTTTCGCGATTTTGTCGTGATCGGCACCTTCATGTCGGGCAGCGAGAACATCAACAGCCGCAAGCCCCTGACCTCGCTCGCCGAGCTCAACGGACAGACGATCCGCGTCAACAATCCCGTCGAAGCGATGACGCTGGAGAAGCTCGGCGCCGTACCGGTGCTGCTCGCCATCAATGAGACCACGGAAGAACTCAGCCAAGGCAAGATCGATGGCGCGACGGTGCCGCCATCCATGCTGTTCGAATTCGGCATCAGCCGCCTCACCAGTTATCACTACATGGCGCATGTCGGCAGCGCGCCCGTCGCGCTCGTGATGAGCCGGGACAAGTTCGCGAGCCTGCCGCCGCGCGCGCAGGAGATCATCCGCAAATATAGCGGCGAATGGCTGACCGATCAGTGCGCCAAGATACTGGCGGTGCGGGACGCCGAAGGGCTGGCGAAGCTGCAATCCGATTCACGGCGGACGGTGACTTTTCCCTCGCAATCCGACGAGGCCGCCATCCAGAAAGTATACGCCTCCGTCGTCGAGCAATGGGCCTCGTCCAACCGCCACAATCGCGAATTGCTCGAGCGGGTGAAAACCGAGATCGCGAAGCAGCGTTCCAATAACTAGGGCCACGCGATGTCGTATCTTTCGGAAATCACCCTGCGCCGCGGCGTCGGCCTGTTCGTCCTCGCGCTCGTCATCCTGAATCGGCGGCACCTGGATGACGGTGAGGCTCGCCACCGACCACCTGGTCAACGAATACGTCAAGGGAACGGCGCGCGACTGGGCGCAATTCCTGGCGGACAATGTCACCGACCTCAACGAAATCGCCTCGGGCGAACAGCCGTCCGCCGCGAGCGTGGCGTTCTTCGAGGCCACACGGAAATCCAACCAGGTCTTCCGCTATGTGATCTTCAATCGCGACGGCTACTCCCAGTTGGTGGTTGACCATAAAAGGATCGCTCCCGTCGACCTGTCGGTGCACAGCCTCGAAGCCGTGCGGGCGATCACGCAGGGCCAGCCGGTCGTCGACATCAAGGAAAGCCGGCAGCCGGATTTTCCCGCCGTGTTCGCCGAAGCCTTTGTGCCGGCAATAGTCAACGGTCAGCCCGTTGCCGCCGTTGGCGCCTATGTCGACCAGACTGAAGCGCGGCAGATCATTTCCTCGACCGGCTGGTTTGCCGCCCTGTCGCTCTGCCTGCTGACCGCGATCGCCTTCACCATCCCGGCGATCGCCTGGTACCGCCGCACGCGCGAGAAACAGCGGGCCGACCGCCGCATTCACTTTCTCGCCCACCATGATGCGCTGACCGGCCTCGCCAATCGCGCCCGCCTGATCGAGCGGCTCGACAGCGCGCTTGCCCTGGTGCCGACGGTCGGCGGCCGGTTCGCGGTGCATTTCATCGACATCGACCGCTTCAAGGACGTCAACGACACGTTCGGCCATGACGGCGGCGACTTTCTGCTGGGCACCGTGGGCGAGCGTCTCAAGGCCATGACGCGGATTGAGGATTTCGTCGCCCGCCTCGGCGGCGATGAATTCGTCGTCGTGCAGACGGACATCGAGAACAAGGCCCGTGCCGACGCCTTCGCGCAACGCATTGCCGCCGTTCTCGGCGAGCCCATGTTCTTCCGCGAACAGCAGATCAAGGCCACGGTCACCATCGGCGTTGCGCTGGCGCCGGGCGACGGCAATACCTCGGAGCGCCTGCTCAAGAGCGCCGACCTTGCCCTCTATTCCGGCAAGGCGGCCGGCCGCTGCTGCATCCGTTTCTTCGCGCCGGAAATGGACGAAGCGCTGCAGGCCCGCCTGCGCATGGAGCGGCTGATCCGCGACGCCATCGCCGGCAACGGCTTCGTCCTGCACTATCAACCTGTGTTCGAAATGCACGCCAAACGCCTGCTTGGCTTCGAGGCCCTGGTGCGGCTGCCGGCGCCGGACGGCGCGCTGATCCAGCCCGGCGATTTCCTCCCCATCGCCGAAGAGATGCGGGTCATCGACAAAATCGGGGCCTGGGTCCTGCGCGAGGCGTGCCGGACCGCGAAAACCTGGCCGGACGACCTGACCGTCGCCGTCAATCTGTCGCCGGCGGAGTTCGCATGCGGTGATATTGTCGACGTCGTCGTCACCGCGCTCAACGATTCCGGCTTGGAGGCGCACCGGCTCGAGCTCGAAATCACCGAATACCTGCTGCTCGGCAACGACGAACGCACCATGACGCAATTGCGCGAACTCAAGGAGCTTGGCGTCTCCATCGTCATGGACGACTTCGGCACCGGCTATTCGAGCTTGAGCTACCTGTGGAAGTTCCCCTTCGACAAGATCAAGATCGACCGCAGTTTCATGGAGGGATTTAGCGGCACCGGACGTGACGTCGAAACCGTGGTCAAGACCATCATCGCGCTCGGACGCGAACTTAATATGCGCGTCACCGTCGAGGGCGTCGAGACGATCAACCAGGCTTCGTTCCTGCGCGGCGCCGATGCCGACCAGGTCCAGAGCTTCTACTTCGGCCGTCCGGTGCCCGCCTCGGAGCTCGGCGCCAGCATGCTCAAGGAATTGCGCAAATCGGTCGCCGACGCCACCGTACAAGCGGACAGGTCCGCGGCACGGATGAAATCAAGGGTGCGGCCGTGAGCGCCGCCGGCACGACGCGTCAGAGCATCTCCGGCCGGAACAGGCGCCGCAGATTGAGCGAACGGCCGGCGACCGTGAACATGCCGTCGCCACGGTAGTGGATGGTCCTGGGATATTTCGGCGCTACTGGCGCATGCGCTTTGACCACCTCGAAGATGAAGAAATTGTACTTGTCGCGCAGCGAGCCGTCGGCCAGCTTGCATTCGAGGTTGGCGTAGCATTCCGCGATCAGCGGCGCCTTGACCTCTTCGGCCGGGGCCGCGGTCAGCTTGAACCTCTTGAACTTGTCGACTTGCGCGCCGGAGCAATTGCCGATGCCGACGACTTTGGTGGCGAGATCGACGGTCGGCACGTTGATGACGCATTCGCCGCTGCCGCTCACCAGTTCGTAGCTGTGATTGCTGCTGGAAATCAGGCAGCCGACCAGCGCAGGCGAGAATTCCATCACCGTGTGCCAGCCCATGGTCATGATGTCGGTCTCGCCCTTGAACGCCGAGCTGACCAGCACCACCGGGCCCGGTTCGAGGAAGCGCCGGATCTCGGAGACGGGGAAATCGCGCTTTTGCTTGATGCCCGTACTCACGCCGGAAGCCGCTCCATCTCTTCGCCGACGTCCACCGGATGGGCCATCGCGCTGCGCAGCTTGTCGGCGTCGAGTTCGCCTTCCCAGCGGCTGATCACGACGGTGGCGACGCCGTTGCCGATGAGGTTGGTCAACGCCCGGCACTCACTCATGAATTTGTCGATGCCGACCAGCAGCGCCAGCGACTGAATCGGAATGTCGGGCACGATCGCCAAGGTCGCGGCGAGCGTAACGAAACCCGCTCCGGTCACGCCCGAGGCGCCCTTCGACGTGATCATCGCAATGACCAGAATGCCGAGCTCCTGCATCAGCGTGAGGTGCGTATTGGTCGCCTGCGCCAGAAAGAGCGTCGACAGCGTCATATAGATGTTGGTGCCGTCGAGGTTGAAGCTATAGCCCGTGGGAACGACGAGACCGACGACGCCGCGCGAGGCGCCCAGCCGCACCATTTTCTGGATCATCTGCGGCAGCACCGTTTCCGACGAACTCGTGCCCAGCACGATCAGCAGTTCGTCCTTGATGTAGGCGATGAAGCGGAAGATCGAGAAGCCGGAAAGCCGGGCGATGCTGCCGAGGACAAGGACGACGAACAGAACGCTGGTGAGATAGAAGGTTCCGATCAGCGCCACGAGGTTAAGCAGCGAGCCGAGACCGAAGGCGCCGACGGTGAAGGCCATCGCGCCGAAGGCGCCGATCGGCGCCGCGCGCACGATGATGCGGATCACCCCGAAAAACACCCGCGCC
The DNA here is from genome assembly GCA_035499835.1 of Pseudolabrys sp. Lineage (GTDB taxonomy): Bacteria > Pseudomonadota > Alphaproteobacteria > Rhizobiales > Xanthobacteraceae > Pseudolabrys. The sequence continues at coordinate 4,296 of DATJYA010000445.1, read as the reverse complement.
GCGGCGTCGATGACGCCGGAAATTTTCTCGCCGAGAGGCCCGAGATGGGCGATCGCGAATCCGGAGAGGATCGCAACCAGCAGCACTTGCAAAAGGTCGCCGCGCGCCAGCGCTCCGAAATACGAATCCGGAATGATCGCCATCAAATGGGGGACGATGCCGTCTTCCTTGGCCCGGGTGACGTAGCTCGAAACCGCCTTGGCATCGAGCGCCGCCGGATCGATATTGAAGCCGCTGCCGGGGTGAACGACTTCGCCGATTATCAGTCCGATCAGCAGCGCAAGCGTCGAGACCGCCTCGAAGTAGAAAACCGTCTTGAGGCCGACGCGGCCGACGCGGCCCAGATCGCCCATCGAGGAAATGCCGTGGACGACGGTGCAGAAGATGACCGGCGCGATCATCATCCTGATGAGCGCAATGAAGCCATCGCCGAGCGGCTTGAGCGCCTTGCCGGTGTTGGGGAAATAATGGCCGATGAACACGCCGACGGCGATGGCGATCAGCACCTGGATATAGAGGACTTTGTACCACCGCTGATGCGAGGTACTTCCGGCGCCGGCCGGAGCTGCTGCAGTGGTCATGGATTATCCGATGGGTGAGTAAACGAAGAAAGCGAGGGTCAAAGCGCTACGCGCTTATCATGATCTGTCAATTCGACACTCGCTGCAACGACGGGAAAATGCTGCGCCGCACCACATTGGCCGGCGAATTACAGCAATGCACTTTCGTATAGTTCCGGCTTGAAACCGACGAGCAATTTGCCGCCGGGCAACTCCAGCACCGGGCGCTTGATCATCGAGGGCTGCGCCAGCATCAGCTTGATGGCTTTCGCTTCGGTGAGGCCGTCCTTGTCCTTGTCGGGCAGCTTCTTGAAGGTCGTGCCGGCGCGGTTGAGCAGCGTCTCCCAGCCGACCTTCTTCGTCCAGGCTTCCAGCTTGGCGCGCTCAATGCCGACACTTTTATAATCGTGGAAGGCGTAGGCGACCTTGTACTTGTCGAGGAAGGCGCGCGCCTTCCTCATGGTGTCGCAGTTCTTGATGCCGTAGATGGTCGCGGCCACCGCATCACTCCCACTCGATCATTCTGAGCCATACTAATCAATTGAACTAACGAGGGAAACTTTTCCCGCGCATCGTAAAGAACCGCATCCCAGATACGTCAAAAATTCGCGTTCTTGAATTCAACGGAGAATTTCGACAATCCACAATTTGCTCGGTTTCAGCGCCTATCTATATCGATCGGAATCCTCGGCGCGGGCCGCGTATCCAGGTTACCCAAAAAAAGACCGTCAGCGATAGCGAAGCGCGCATCCGTCCGTAGCGAAGCCGATCCCGCGAGGAAAGATGGGGCGTCCTGAGGAACTTGCGGCGGCGCGCTGTTTCTTGCTTCAGACGATTCGAGCTTCGTGAATGGCGCGGAGTTGTATGTCGGCGGCGGCTTCTCGGCCATTTGAAATCGCGTTGCGCCGAGAGAGAGGCTGTTTTCGCAGCCTCTCCCGCTTTCAATCCCCGCGGGCATCCATGCCTGCACCCGTGATCGTGGCGCCGCCATAGGAATGGTCGACACTGGTCGTCTGGCCGACGTTGGGTGACAGCCGCGGCCCGGTCGATGTCGTCAAGACCTGATGAACGAGAGCAGGTCGGGGTTGAGGACATCCGCATGTGTGGTCAGCATGCCATGAGGATAGCCAGGATAGGTCTTCAGCGACCCTTTCTTGAGCAGGTTGACCGCACGCGGCACGGTACTTGCGAAGGGGACGACTTGATCGGCCTCACCATGCATCACCAGCACCGGCACGGTGATCTTCTTGAGGTCTTCGGTATAATCTTCCAGCCAAGAGTCGACAGTCGCGTAGTGAGCCAGGGCACCACCGGCCATGCCCTGGCGCCACCAGTTCGCGATGATCGCCTGCGAAGGCTCGGCCCCGTCGAGGTTGTAACCGTAGAACGGGTTCTCAGGGACGAACCGGAAGAACTGCGACCGGTTGCCCAGAACGCCCGCGCGGATCGCTTCGAACCACTCCGGCGGCTGACCGGACGGGTTGTCTTCGCTCCGGTACATGTTCGGCGTCAGGGAAGCGACCAGTACCGCCTTCGCAACGCGCTCCGGGTGGCGGGTGACATAGCGAGCTACCTCACCGCAACCTGTGGAGTGGCCGATGTGGATCGCGTCGCGCAGGTTGAGGTGCTCGGTCAGGGCCGCGAGGTCGGTAGCCCAGTGGTCCATGTCGTTGCCGGTGCCGGGCTGGTCGGACCGGCCATGGCCGCGCCGGTCGTGGGCGATCACCCGGTAGCCGTGGCGAAGGAAGAAGGTCATCTGGGCGTCCCAGTCGTCTGCCGAAAGCGGCCAGCCGTGGCTGAAAACGATCGGCCGGCCCGAGCCCCAGTCCTTATAGAAGATGTTCACGCCATCCTTAGTAGTAATGGTAGGCATCAGGTTGCTCCATTTGCGCTGTTAAACATCACGCTAGGAACTATGCTGCGAGGCACAGCAACCCCGTTAGGACGTTGATCCCGTGGATTCGGCCATTGCGCGACACGTCGTTTTTTTCATTTATCCGGGCTTCTTGCTGCTCGATCTGAGCGGCCCGCTGGAAGCCTTCACCCTCGCAGAGGTGCTCGCCCCCAATTCCTACCGATTCAGCGTGGTCTCGCTGGAAGGAGGGCCGATCGTAAGTTCGACCTGCGTTCAAGTCTCTTCGACGGATGCGAGCGCTATAGGCGCGATCGATACGTTAGTCGTTGTTGGCGATTTCGCGCTCGCGCATCGGAAATCGGAAAGTGACATCGCAGGAAATCGATTTTATTCGTGCCGCTTCGTCACGCGCGCGCCGCACGGCGAGCGTTTGCATGGGTGCGTTCCTGCTGGCTGCGAGCGGTATCTTGGATGGACGGCGTGCAACCACCCATTGGCGCTATGCGCCGAAGCTGCAGACGATGTATCCCGGTGTTCGGGTCGATGGCGATCGCATCTTCCTGGAGCAGGCCGGTATATGGACATCGGCGGGGATGACCGCCGGCATCGACATGGCCATGGCGCTGATCGAGCATGATCTTGGGCGCGAATTGTGCCGCACGATCGCGCGAAACTTCGTCATCTACTATCGACGTCCCGGCGGGCAGCTACAGCACTCATCACTGCTGGACCTTGATCCGGATTCGGATCGCATCCGCCAAACGCTCGCTTTCGCGCGCGAACATCTGAGCAGCAACCTGACAGTGGAACGTCTGGCAGATACCGCCCGTTTGAGCGTGCGCCAGTTCTCGCGAGCCTTTGTCGAGGCCACGGGCATGACGCCGGCCAAGGCGATCGAGCGCTTGCGCGTGGAGGCCGCACGTCCTCGGGTCGAGGACAGCCGCGAAACGCTGGACGCGATTGCCCATACGGTAGGATTCGACGATCCCGACCGCATGCGGCAGAGTTTTGTCCGTGTACTCGGGCAATCCCCGCTTGCAGTGCGGCGTGATGCGCGGAGGAGGGTAAGTCCGACTTGATATGGCAAAGACGCCGGATTGAGGTTCGGGAAATCCTCAAGGCGCGTGTCGTACGCAACGCTATTCGATCCTGCTCCACAGTACTCTTCCTCACTCCCACTCGATCGTCCCCGGCGGCTTGCTCGTCACGTCGTACACCACGCGGTTGACGCCCTTGACCTCGTTGATGATGCGCGTCGCGACATGGCCAATGAACTTCATGTCGAAGGAATAGAAGTCGGCCGTCATGCCGTCGGTCGAGGTCACTGCGCGCAAGCCGACCACGTAATCGTAGGTGCGGCCGTCGCCCATGACGCCGACGGTCTTCACCGGCAGCAGCACGGCGAAGGCCTGCCAGATGTCGTCGTAGAGCCCGCAACGACGGATTTCCTCGATGTAGATTTCATCCGCCAGCCGCAGGATGTCGAGTTTCTCACGAGTGATGGCGCCGGGCACGCGGATCGCCAGTCCCGGCCCGGGAAACGGATGGCGGCCGACGAAGCCTTCGGGCAGGCCGAGCTCGCGGCCGAGCGCCCTCACCTCGTCCTTGAATAGTTCGCGCAAGGGCTCGACCAGTTTCATGTGCATGCGCTCGGGCAGGCCGCCGACATTGTGATGCGACTTGATAGTGACCGACGGGCCGCCGGTGAAGGAAACGCTCTCGATCACATCGGCATAGAGAGTGCCTTGCGCCAGGAATTGCGCGCCACCGATCTTCTTGGCCTCGCGCTCGAACACGTCGATGAACAGCTTGCCGATGGTCTTGCGCTTCTGCTCGGGGTCCTCGATGCCGTCGAGCGCCTTGAGGAACATGTCGGAGGCG
>DATJYA010000444.1:0-3068 GCA_035499835.1 Pseudolabrys sp. | reverse complement strand
CTGCACGCCGAGCGGCATGCCGCCCTCGCCTGCGAGCAAAGGCAGCGACAGCGCCGGCAGCCCGGTGAGCGTCCACAGTGAACAGAACACCGGATTGCCGGTCGCCTCGCCTTTCGGCGCGACACCGGGCGCCGCGGGCGTGAGGATCGCGTCATATTGCTTGAAGATTTCGCCGAGGCCGGCGGCATAGCGGCGGGCGTTGTCGCGCGCGGCAAGATAGCGCACTGCGGGAACGTCACGGCCTTCGGCGAGAAAATCGCGCAACTGCTTGCTCGAGGCCCCGCCACCGCGCTCGACGATGCCGCCGAGATTGTGCGCCATGTCGACCGACATGACCGTGCGCTGATCGTCCCACGCGGCCTTGAAGACATCCGGCAAGTCGACGGCCGTGGCGGCGTCTCCAAGCCGCGCGACCAGCGCCTCGAAGGCTGCGCGGGCTTCCGCATCGGCCTTGTCCCACATCGGGGTGCGCACGAAGGCGATCTGCGGCGGCATCGGCGGATCTTCGGCGAGCGTCTCCAGGAAGCCCGGCGCGGCCACCGCTCGGGTATCGGGATCGTCGGCGTCGTAACCGGCCAGAACCTCGAGAATGAGCGCTGCATCGGCCAGCGTGCGTGCGAACACGCCGACCTGGTCGAGCGCGCGTGACAGCGTTAACGTCCGCGCCCGGGAGATGAGGCCATGGCTCGGCTTCACGCCATAGACGCCGCAGAAGGCGGCGGGGCGGATCATCGAGCCGTTGGTCTGCGAGCCGATCGCCAGAGGCACCATGCCGGCGGCAACCGCCGCCGCCGAGCCCGACGACGAGCCGCCCGGCGTGCGCGAAAGATCGCGTGGGTTGCGCGTCGGCCCGGGATGGAAATAGGCAAATTCGGTAGTCACTGTCTTGCCGATGATGACGGCGCCGGCCGCGCGCAGTCGCTCGACGGGCGCCGCATCGCGCCGCGGCTGGCGGCCCTTGAGCAGCGGCGAACCGCATTCGGTCCTGTAGTCGGCGGTGTCGAAGATGTCCTTGATGGCGACCGGAACGCCATGCAGCGGGCCGAGCGGCCGGCCGTTGCGGCGGCGCTCGTCGAGCGCACGCGCCTGCGCCAGCGCCTGCTCGCGGTCGAGATGGACGAAGGCGTGCACCTTGTCGTCGACCGATTCGATCCGGTCGAGACAAGCGCCGACGTATTCGGCGGAGCTCAGCTCACCACCGGCAATGCGCTCGGCGGCTTCAATCGCCGTGAGCGCCGTCAAATTCCCGTCGTCCGCCATCAATTCGCGTATAGCTTGCCGGGCAGCCACAGCGCAATGCCAGGGAAAATATAAACCAGCGTCATGGTGATGAACACCATGAACACGAACGGCAGCGCTCCCGCAAAGATCTGGTTGAGCCGCACCTGCGGCGGCGCCACACCTTTGAGATAATACGCCGCCATAGCCATCGGCGGCGTGTTGAACGAGGTCTGGATATTGAGTGCGACTAGGATGCCGAACAGCGTCGGATCGATGTGGAAGGTCTTCACCAGCGGCAGGAAGATCGGGACGAAGATGATGATGATCTCGGTCCATTCCAGCGGCCAGCCGAGCAGGAAGATGATGAACTGGGCCAAGATGAGGAAGGTTGTGGCGTTCAGATGTGCCGCCAGGACCCAGGCCTCAATCACCTCGTGGCCGCCGAGATAGGAAAAGACCGAGGAGAACGTCCACGAACCGATAAACAGGTAGCAGACCATCGCCGAGGTGCGGGCCGTGAGGTAGACCGCTTCCTTCAGGCGCTGGAACGTGAGCGACTTGTACAGGGCGGCGAGCAAAACCGAACCGGCCGCGCCGACGGCCGCCGCCTCGGACGGCGTCGCCAGGCCCATGATGATCGCGCCAAGCACCGAAAGAATGAGCACCGCCAGCGGAAAAAACGAGGTGAGTAGCGCCGTAAACACTTCGGTGAAAGGAATGTGGCGCTCAAGCTCTTTCGGCTTCGGCGCCAGCGACGGATTGATTAGCACGCGTATAATCACGTAGACGCAGTAGAAGCCAGCCAGCAGGAAACCGGGAATGAAAGCGGCTGCGTAAAGCTGGACGACCGATACCGACGTGGTGGCTCCGTAGAGAATGAGCAGCACGCTTGGCGGAATCATGATGCCGAGACAGCCGCCGGCGCAGACCACGCCGGCCGAAAGCTCGGTGTTGTAGCCGGCGCGCAGCATCGCCGGAAACGCGAGCAGCCCCATCAGCGTCACCACCGCGCCGACAATGCCGGTCGCAGTGGCAAACAGCGCACAGGTGACGAGCGTGGCGACCGCAAGCGCCCCGGGCACATGGCGCATCGACATTTGCAGCGAATAGAACAGTCGGTCGAGAATGTTCGAACGCTCGACCACGTAACCCATGAACAGGAAAAGCGGCACTGCCGTGAGCACGTCATTCGACATCACGTCGTAGGTATTGGTGACGAGCAGGTCGAATACACGCGAACCCATCGCGTAGTAGCCGAAGAAAACGCCCATCGCCACGAGGGTGAAGGCGATGGGGAAGCCCAGCAAAATGATGATGATGAAGGCGCAAAGCTGGATCATCCCGATGTCAGGATTGGTCAGCGTCATCGGGCTGCCCCCACATGCATTTCCTCTTCGATCCGTCTTCGATCCGCCGCTTCGGCCAAAATCGCGGATTCCATCTCTTCCACGTCATGCAATCGTTGCGGCCACACGCCATCGCGCAGACAAATGATGCAGCGGATGATCTCGGCGAAGCATTGCAACAGCATCAGCGCCGCGGCGATCGGGATCAGCGTCTTGTGCGGATAGACCGGCGCGCCGGTCGGGCTGTAAATGCTGACTTCGTGGATATGCCAGGATTGCGCAGCGTAAGGGATGCCGTAGAAAAGCAGCGCACCGAAACCGGGACCCATGAAGATGATGAACAGGACGAGATCGATCCCGGCCTGCACCCGGTACGGCCACATGCGGTAAACGAAGTCGCCGCGCACGTGGCCGTTGCGCGACAGCGTATAGGCGCCGGCCATCATGAACAGCGCGCCGTACATGAAATAACTGACGTCGAAGGCCCAGTTGGTGGGAGCG
>DATJYA010000443.1:0-3308 GCA_035499835.1 Pseudolabrys sp. | reverse complement strand
TCGGCCGCCGGGATCGGGTCCTGCCAGATCAGCGTCTCCTTCGGCACCAGCGCGCCGAGGTAGCGCGCGCGCGGCCCCATGTCGCGGTGCGTGAGCTTGAACCAGGCGCGGGCAAAGGCGTCCGCAAACTGGTCCGGGTGCTCGTAGAAGCGCCGCGAGATCTTCTCGTAGGCCGGGTCCATCCGCAGCGACAGGTCGGTCGTCAGCATGGTCGGGACATGCTTCTTCGACGCGTCGAAGGCATCCGGGACGTCAGCCTTGGCGGTCTTCGCTTTCCACTGCTTGGCGCCCGCCGGGCTCTTCGTCAGCTCCCATTCGTTCTCGAACAGGTTCTTGAAGAAGAGATTGCTCCACTTGGTCGGCGTCTGCGTCCAGGTCACTTCCGGACCGCCGGTGATGGCGTGCGCGCCCATGCCGGTTTCGTATTTGCTCTTCCAACCGAGGCCCTGATCTTCGAGCGCACCGGCTTCCGGCTCCGGACCGACCAGCGACGGGTCGCCGGCGCCGTGCGTCTTGCCGAACGAGTGGCCGCCCGCGATCAGCGCGACGGTTTCCTCGTCGTTCATCGCCATGCGGAAGAACGTCTCGCGGATGTCTTTCGCCGCCGCGATCGGATCGGGATTGCCGTTCGGCCCTTCCGGGTTGACGTAGATGAGGCCCATCTGCACGGCGCCGAGCGGCTCGGCAAGCTGGCGTTCGCCGCTGTAGCGCTCGTCGCCGAGCCAGGTGCCCTCCGGACCCCAGTAAAGTTCCTCGGGCTCCCACACGTCGGCGCGGCCACCGGCAAACCCGAAAGTCTTGAAGCCCATCGACTCGAGCGCGACGTTGCCGGCGAGGACCATCAGGTCGGCCCAGGAGATCTTCTTGCCGTACTTCTGCTTGATCGGCCACAACAACCGCCGCGCCTTGTCGAGGTTGGCGTTGTCGGGCCAGGAGTTGAGCGGCGCGAAGCGCTGCTGGCCGGCGCCGGCGCCGCCGCGGCCATCGGTAATGCGGTAGGTGCCGGCCGAGTGCCAAGCCATGCGGATCATCAGGCCGCCGTAGTGACCGAAGTCGGCCGGCCACCACTCCTGCGAATTGGTCATCAGCGCCGTGAGGTCCTTGATCACCGCGTCGAGGTCGAGGCTCTTGAATTCCTTGGCGTAGTCGAACTCCTTGCCCATCGGATCGGACAGGCTCGAGTTCTTGTGCAGGACCTCGATGTTGAGCGAGGTCGGCCACCAGTCGCGATTTGTGTGTCCGTGAACGAACGGGCATTTGCCCGCGCTTTTGTCGTCTGTTTTTGCGTCCATTGTGTTCTCTCCGGTCTTGGCTCGCGTGGCTCCGCAAGGGGGCTTGGTGCGGATTAGCAGGGCGGCGTGGCGCTTGTTAAGGCACCCCATCAATAAGGTCTAATCGTATTGATTGGGCATACCGATAACCCTAGCTTATTGGCATGGTCACTTTACGACAGCTGCGCTATCTCGCTTCGCTGGCGCGCACCCGGCATTTCGGCAAGGCCGCCGAGGAGTGCGCGGTCAGCCAGCCCGCTTTGTCGATGCAGGTGCGCGAACTGGAACGTGAGCTCGGCACCGAACTGGTCGAGCGCCGCCCCGGCGAGATCGCGCTCACCGACACCGGCCTCGACGTTGTCCAGCGCGCCGAGCATATTCTTGCCGCCACCCGCGATCTCGTCGACTTCGCCCGCCACCGAGACGTGCTCACGGGGCCGTTGCAACTCGGCATCATCCCGACGCTGGCGCCTTACGTTCTGCCGAGCGTGCTGCCGCGGCTGCAGAAGCGACATCCCAGGCTCCGCCTCGAGGTGCGCGAGACGCAGACCAAACTGCTGCTCGACGAACTCGCCGCCGGCGAACTGGACTGCGTAATGCTGGCCTTGCCGGCGGAGGGCGCCGATGTCGAGACGCTTGCGCTGTTTAACGATTCGTTTCTGCTGGCGGTGCCGGCGAGCGACAAACTGCGCGGCCGGGTGAGCGTGGACGACGTCGATCAACGCAGGCTCATCCTCCTGGAGGAGGGCCATTGCCTGCGCGACCAGGCGCTCGCCTTTTGCGGCGCGCCGCGGCGCGATCAGCCGGCGAGCCTCGGCGCCACGTCGCTGGCGACCGTCATGCAATTGGTGGCCAATGGCTATGGCGTGACTTTGGTGCCGCAGGTCGCCGCCGAAACCGAAGTGCGCGACGATCGGGTGAAGCTGCTGCGCTTTAACGAACCGCGGCCGGGGCGCACCATCGGGCTCGCCTGGCGACGCACCTCGCCGCGCAAGAGGGATTTTGCGGCGCTCGGCGGGATCGTCATCGGCGCGCTCAAGCCGCGCGGCGGACGCTAGATCTCGGTCTCGCGTTCGAGCTTGGCGGGGTTTTCCAGGCAGTAATAGCCGGACTGCCGGGTAATGACGTTCGCGCGCATCCACTCGTTCACGATGCGGCTGACGTTTTCCCGCGCGATGCCCGCCATGGCGGCAAGGTCGCGCTGACTGACCTTCTGGCGAATGACGATCCGGTTGCCGTCCACCTTGTTGCCGAAGGCGCGGGCAAGGCCGAGCAGGGCGCGGGCGACCTGGCCCTTGAGCGGCAGGAAACTCTCCGCCGCCACGATCTGATCGGTGTCGCGCAGACGCGCCGCCAGCATCTTCGCCAGGTATTTGTAGACGTTCGGATCCGAGTTGGCGAACGCGGTGAACGCGGCGCGACTGACAAACCGCAGTTTGCATGGGCGCAGCGCCGTCACTGTCGCCGAGCGTGGCAAGCCATCGATAATGGCGAGGTCGCCCACGATCGAGCCGGGGCCGAGAATGGCCAGGATGCGCTCCGCGCCGGTTGCCGAGGCAATGCTGACCTTGAGCAGGCCTTCGTCAAGCCGGTAAAAACCGTCGCCGGGGTCGCCGGTGACAAACAGCATCTCGTTGGCGGACATGGTCCGCGGCGTCGCCTTGGCCAGCAACGCGGAAAAAAGCCGGTCGGGGAGGTCCGACAGCAGGTTATCGATATGTGTCGCCATGACTCCCCCAGGACTGTACGCGGGTACTTGCATCGGCGCGCCGACAGCACAGCGCATGCACAGTCTAAACGCCAGCCACCCCGGCATTAAAGCGTCAACCAATCTGGACCAAAATGGGGCACGAAAAAGGGCGGCCGCCTGGGCCGCCCTCAAATCGCGCAATTTCGGCATGGAACTCGGTTATTCCGCCGCGCCGCCCGCGGCTTGCGCCGGTTCCTTGCCCTTGGCTTCGATGTCCTCGCCGGTTGCCTGATCGACCGCCTTCATCGACAGGCGCACCTTGCCGCGCTCGTCCATGCCGAGGAGCT
>DATJYA010000442.1:0-4375 GCA_035499835.1 Pseudolabrys sp. | reverse complement strand
CCGCTTCTTGAAGCCTTCCGGCAGGTCGCCGCGGACGGCAATCGGATCGGTCGGGATCGGGCCGGACTTCCACAGGAACACGAGATCGCCTTCCTTGTAGTGGCCGCGCTGGATCGCCGACTCCCGCTGCTCGCTGTTGAGCTCACCGGCATCGACCTTCTTGTTATACAGCGCCTCGAAGGACGAGGTGTGGCTGCCGGCGTAGATCCCTTTCACGTCCTTGTCGGGATCGAGGCCGGCCTTGCGCAGCCCGAGCGCCGGAAAGAGATGGCCCGAGGTCGAGGCCGGATCGGAGAACGCAAACGAGCGGCCCTTGATATCGGCGACGGTTTTGATGCCGGATTCCGGATAGGTCACGATGCTCGCCCAATAGGAGTCGGGCTTGCCTTCCTTGTTGCTGAAGGCGGCGACAGCCTCGGCCTTGGCGATTTCATGCGCGAGGACATAGCCGAGCGGGCCGAATTCGCCGATCTCGAGTTTGCCGTTGCGCATGGCTTCGATCTCGGCATTGTAATTGGTGGCGACGAACACTTTGACTTCGCAGCCGAGCTTGTCGCTGATCGCCTTGCCGATGTGCTCGTAGATGGGCGTGAGCTTTGGCGCGGTATCAAAGGGCTCCACCCCGAAACGGACGATGCCGTCGTTCGGGCAATCCGGGGCATTGGCGGCGTTCACAGCCGATGAGACGCAAAACGTCGCGAGCGCAATGCCTGCGGCAGCGACCGAAAGAAGCTTCCGTTCCATCTCAACCTCCATGTTCGATTTAAAACCGGCAGGACGTCGCCCTTGGCGTTCGATCACAGGTGGCCCCGCGCTCTCTCGGCTAACAGCGGCGCATGACAGATGGATGAAAAGCGGCTGGAATTTGTGACGCCATCTACAGGATCAATACGGCAGCGCGGGAGGCAGTCGAGCGCTAATCCAAGCTCCGCAACGATGACGAGGAGATGACATGAAACGGTGCGCCGTTACCGACCTGACGCGCGATGACGATGCGGTCGACCATGGCCGGATTGCCCTTCGGCAATTGCTCAAATTTCTCGCATAGAAGTTTCAGGGCCTGCCGCCGTTCCGGTTGCGGCAGCGAGCCGGTCAGGGTCATGTGAAAACGAAAGTCCTCAAAGACATAAGGATAACCCCAGCGCTCCAGGTGCTCGATCTGGCGGGTGCTGAGCTTTGCCGCCATGCGCTTCTCGCGCTCAGCCGCCGAAAACGGCGCCCGGAATTGATCGAATTGGCGCACGCAGGCGTCGGCAAATTGACCGAGCTGTGCAGAGGGTGCCTTGGGAACCAAGGCGATGAAGGAGCCAAGCTCACGAACGGAGAGGTCTCCCAGCACCGGCGCCCGGTGATCCGCGGCAAAGCGCTCGAAAGCGCGTTCGAGATCGGCCGCGCGCTGCCCTGCGGCCAGCCGAAACGGCGGCTTCAGCGTGGCATGAAATCCATAACGGCGCGGCTCGCGGACGAACTCGGCCCACGGCCAGGACGCAACGCCATCGATCAACGCGACATCGCGGCCGCTGTAACAATCGTAGCCGAGTACCGAGGTGCCAAAGCGATACAACGCCGTGTCCGCGCCCGGGACAAAATAGATCGCATAGCGCGGTTCCGGCATCGCCCTATCCCTCGTGCGGCGCTCAATGCAGGCGCGCCGCCTCGGTCAAATGCACAAGGCGCCCCTTTGACAGGGCCGCGACCACATGGGGCCGGCGCATATCGGACGCATCGACAACGACAATATCGGCGCGGCGGCCGGACGCGATGATGCCGCGATCGACAAGCCCAGCCGCCTTGGCCGGCTGCTCCGAGACCAAAGCCCAGGCGCGATCGAGCGGCACGACGTTATCGGCGGCGAGGCGAAACGCGGCAAGGAGCAACGCCGGGTAATAATAGTCCGATGCGAGGATGGTGCCATAGCCGCGGCCGATCATGTCAGCGGCATTGATCCAGCCGATATGGCTGCCGCCGCGCACGACGTTCGGCGCGCCCAGCACGACGTCATCGCCCGCCGCGCTCGCCTCCGCCGCGGTCTCGATCGTCGTCGGGAATTCGGCCAGCCGGCAGCCAAGGCCGCGAAACCAGCTCCGCTGCCCGGGATTGAGATCGTCATGCGACAACATCGGTACCGCGTGCTCGCGTGCCGCGGCGGCCAGCCGGTTGATCGACGCCGGCACTTCGTCGGCTCGGGCTCGCAGGCGCTCGACGAGCGCGACGAAATCTTCGGCCGCGAGCCCGGCGCGATCGGCCATCTCCGCCAGCTTGCGGGCGCGCGGCGGCCCGTTTCGGCCCGGCAGGTGATCGTTGAAACCGAGCAAGCCGATGCGGCCTTGCGCGAGCCAGGCTGCCACCTCCGCCTCGGCATCGAGATTGAAGCTTTCGTGGCGCAGGTGCAGGCGCGTATCGGCGGCAAGTTGCGGCCGCAACGCCTCGACGGCGTCGAGGATGGCACGCGCGTTTTCAGGTCCACGCAGACCCGGCTCCCAGGAATAGGTGATGCCGTGAAACATGGTGGTGATGCCGTTGCTCACGGCCTGCCGATCGCTTTCCAGCAAGGCGACGTCGATGGGAAAGCCGACGCCCGGCCGCGGCATCAATTGCCGCTCGAAGGCATCGGCATGAATATCGACGATGCCGGGCAGGACATAGAGGCCGGCCGCGTCGAGGCAGCGACCGCCGCCGGACTCCGCGCCGACCGCATCGATGACGCCGCAGGCTTCATCGATCGTCACATCGGCCGTTACCAGCTGCCCGCCGGCGAGAGCTTGGCCACCCTGGACGCGCATCGACCCTACCCGCCGGCGCCGACATGCGGCCGCGCCGGAGCCAGTTCCTCGTACTTGGCGAGAAACTCCTCGGCGTTCAAATCGCGGAAGTCGGCGAGCGCGGCGTGCAACTGCTGGTGCGGCCAGTCCCACCAGGCCAGAGCCTGCATGCGCGCGGCAATGTCGGCGGGAAAGCGCTGGCGCAAGACGCGCGCTGGATTGCCGACGGCAATCGCATAGGCCGGGACATCCTTTGTGACGACGGCGCCGGCGCCGATCACCGCTCCGGTGCCGATATGCCGGCCCGGCAGCACGATCGCGCCATGGCCGATCCAGACGTCGTGGCCGATGCTGACATGCTGCGCCCGGCGCCAGGCAAAAAAGTCGTCCTCGTCGCGCTCGCCGTCGAAATAGGCGCTGGCGCGATAGGTGAAATGCGCCTGGCTTGCCCGGTGCATCGGATGATTGCCCGGATTGATCCGGGTCATCGCCGCGATCGAGGTGAATTTTCCGATCGTCGCATAGGCGATGTCGCTGTCGTTGACGACATAGGAATAGTCGCCGAGCTCGACTTCGAGAAGATGGGTGCGGGCGCCGACTTCGGTATAGGCGCCGAGCGTCGATGCGGTCAGCACCGCCGCGGGATCAACGAGCGGTTTGGTCGACAGCTTCTTCATGTCCGGCGCACACCATCAGGCAAATTCACTCAAGGGCGGATCGGCGATACTCCGATGACAGCCGGCTTTGGCTGTCAACTTTGACTTTCCACGGTCAGCGCCACGCGGTCGGCGGCAAAGCGCCCGCGCGTCGTCAATAAGGGCTCGCCCTCCGCGGAAATATCGAGGCCTTCCACCACCAGCACCGGACGATGCACCGACAGCCGCAATCGGCCGGCATCGACCGCGTCAGCAAAGGCTACGCTGATGCGCGTCCACTTTCGCGAATAATTCGTGATGCCATAGTGGTTCAGTGTCCGCGTGATCGAGCTGTATCTGCGGAAGATCTTGGCGACATCGCCGAAGCGCTCGGCGGAAAGCCAGGTCGTTGCCACCGAGATCGGCACGCGGTCGGCGGCGCGCACGATCTCGAGCCGCACGACATGCTGGCCTTCGCCCAGGCCCAGCCGCGAAGCAATCTCTGCGCTGGCCGGCTCGATGCGGCTGCTTTGCAGACGGCCGGCGGCCTCGTGCCCCGCCGCCGCGACAATTTCCGAGAAACGCGTGCGCCGGCCGATGCGGTAATCGAGTTTGTCGGTGTTGACATAGGTGCCGCTGCCGCGCTCGGTGCGCACCATGCCGCGCGTCGCCAGATCGGCCATGGCGCGGCGTACCGTGTGCCGGTTGACGCCGTAGCGCGCCGCAATTTCGGATTCCGCCGGCAGCTTTTCGCCGTTTTCGTATTTGCCGACCAGCACCATCTGCTCGAAATCGTCGGCGATGCAGCGCCATAGCGTGATACCGCGCGCCAGCAGATGGTGCTTGTTCGAAGAGCCGCGCGGCGTTCTGGTCAGCATTGTCGAAATGTCATCACGGCGTCATTGCGCGCGATCTATTAGTTGTCTATAGAACTAGACAACTTTGCGCAAGCGCCATGTCGACAGCCGACCAGCAAAT
>DATJYA010000441.1:0-4762 GCA_035499835.1 Pseudolabrys sp. | reverse complement strand
CCATTGGTCAGCGGGCATTTCGTTCCCCGGCATCAGGTTTTCTGATTTTGCCGTCTTCCAGCGCATGAGCAATGACCTTGCGCATCACATTGGGCAAGGCCTCATTGGGCAAATCGGCAATGCGGACCCAGCGCATCGCTTTTGGCGCCGGCACCGCTTTGGCGACGCGGGCGAGAAAGACGGCCAATTGCAGGGGAAAATGCGTGAAAACATGATCGACCGCGCCGGGCAGCCGCCGCCATTGCGGCCTGGCGCGCAAGCGCGGCGCGGCGTTGAGCGCTTCCGCAAGCTCGAAGTTGTGCGTCCAGTCGCTTCCCGGGACTTCGCTCATGCTGGCGAGCAGGCCCTTGCCGGGGCGGGTGCGCAGCAGCACGCGGCCGTCGGCACGCAGCACGACGAAGGCGACGCCGCGGCGCAACTTGCCTTCCGGCTTCGGCGCCTTGCGCGGAAAGGTCTCCGCATCGCCGCGCGCATGCGCAAGGCACGCTTCGTTCCATGGACACAGCGCGCAGGCCGGCCGCTTGGGCGAACAGATGCCGGCGCCGAGGTCCATCATGGCTTGCGCAAAATCGCCGGCGCGCGACGGCGGCAATAGCGACGCGGCAAGTCTCTTGATTTCGGATTTGGCCGCCGGCAGCGCTTCTTCAATCGCGAACAGTCTTGCCACGACGCGCTCGATGTTGCCGTCGACCGGCATCGCGGAAGCGCCGAACGCGATCGCCGCGATCGCGGACGCAGTGTAGTCGCCGATGCCGGGCAGCGCCCGCAACGCCTCGATATCGGTCGGGAAGATGCCGGCGTGCCGCGCGACCACGTCTTTCGCGCAAGCGTGCAGGTTGCGCGCGCGCGCGTAATAGCCGAGCCCGGCCCAGGCGCGCAGCACATCGTCGAGGCTCGCGGCAGCCAGCGTCTCGACTGCCGGCCAGCGCGACAGAAAGCGCGCGTAGTAGGGAACGACCGCCTTCACCGTCGTTTGCTGCAGCATGATCTCCGACAGCCACACCCGATAGGGATCGGCGTGCTCGCCACGCCGCGCCCGCCAAGGCAATACGCGGGCGTGACGGCCGTACCAGGCGAGCAGCGCCGCGGGATCGGGCGCGGCTTTCTTTCGTCGGGGCGAGCGGGCTGCTAGGCTCATCGCACCGACCTTGGCATGGGAAAGCCATCGAGATGAACAAGGCGCCGCGCAGTTTTCCCCGGCCGCTTTCCGAGCTTCTCGGCGCAACCTTGAGCGATACGCTGAAGTCGCAGGGCTTTGCCTCGGCCGAAATGCTCGCCCGCTGGGCGGAGATTGCGGGACCGGAGGTCGCAGCCCACAGCGAGCCGATCAGGATCAGCTGGCCGCGCCGCGGCAACGAGGAGACGGCGGAACCGGCGACCCTAGTGCTGCGCGTCGAAGGGCCGGCGGCGATCGAAATCCAGCATCTGTCCGCCGTCATCTTGGAGCGGGTCAACCGCTTCTTCGGGTGGCAGGCCATCGGCCGCATCGCCCTGCGCCAGGCGCCGCTGCGCCGCCGCAGCAAACCCGCCGCCCCGCCGCCGCCGGATCCGGCGGTGGCGACCGGCATTGCCGATACCCTGCCGATCGAAGATGCGGCCTTGCGCCAGGCGCTCGGCCGGCTCGGCGCGGCGATCAAACGAAAGTGAGACGCGGCAACGCCTTGGCAGGCCGGCCCGGCATTGCCACAATTGCAATATCTAGCTAGCCAAAGCCTTGCCAGACGCCGCACCAGCCCACGGAGTGACCGAATTGCACATCACCAGACGCGAATTTAATCGGGGCGGCGCCCAGCTGGCGCTTTCGCTGGCATTGCTCGGCTCGACGGCAGTGCCCCGGCTCGGCGGCACGGCTTTGGCGTATGACAAGGTCGATACGGGTGACCTGATGAAGCCCGACGCCTTGCCGGACATGGCCATGGGCAAGGCCGATGCACCCGTCACCATCATCGAATACGCCTCGATGACCTGCCCGCATTGCGCGCATTTCCAGGAAACCACCTTCCCGGAACTGAAGAAGCAATACATCGACACCGGCAAGGTGCGTTACATCTTCCGCGAATTCCCGCTCGACAATCTCGCCGCCGCCGCCTTCATGTTGGCGCGCTGCGCCGGCAAGGACGACTCCGGCAAATATTTCGCCATCGTCGACACCATGTTCAAACAGCAGCGGCAATGGGCGGTGGAGAAGCCCTTGCCACCGATGCTGGCGATCGCCAAGCAGACCGGCTTCACCGAGGAGAGCTTCAACGCCTGCCTGGCGAATCAGCAGATCCTCGACGGCATCGAAAAAGTGCGCGAGCGCGCCGTAAAGCAATTCAAGGTGGAGTCGACCCCCACGTTTTTCATCAACGGCACCAAGGTGGAGGGGGCGCTTTCGCTTGAGGACATGGCCAAGGTCATCGACCCCTATCTCAAGAAGGCATAAGGGTTTTTTGCCCCGGCCGGGTTACGCCGGGAACCGGCCGGCGCCGCTGCGGCAGGCTAAACGCCTGAAAGGCCGGGGAAAACCGTCGGAACAAGCCGCGACCCTGTTGCCCCGGCGCGCGCGGCGATTCATTCTCCGCCCGGTCATGACCCAAGGCGCCACGGTCGGGGGCGGCTCGAATCTGCTAATGAAATCCACCAACAAGCCTGATTCGCTCCGGCTGCGCGCATGACCGGGCCGTTCCGACTTCCCAAATTGCGCGAACACAAAAGTTCTGTACCATGAAGCTCACGCGTCTGCGCCTGCTCGGCTTTAAGTCTTTCGTCGAGCCGACCGATTTTCTGATCGAACCGGGGCTGACCGGCGTGGTCGGGCCGAACGGCTGCGGCAAATCCAATCTCGTCGAAGCGCTGCGCTGGGTGATGGGCGAGTCCTCGCACAAGTCGATGCGCGCCGCCTCCATGGACGAGGTGATTTTCTCCGGTTCCAACACGCGGCCGGCGCGCAACAACGCGGAAGTGTCGATCTCCGTCGACAATTCCGCGCGTTCGGCGCCGTCGGCCTTCAACGACCAGGATTCGCTCGAAATCGCCCGCCGCATCGAGCGCGAGTCGGGCTCCAGCTACCGCATCAACGGCCGCGAAGTGCGCGCCCGCGACGTGCAGATCGTCTTTGCCGACGCCTCGACCGGCGCGCGCTCGCCGGCGCTGGTGCACCAGGGCCGCATCGGCGAGATCATCCAGGCCAAGCCCGAGCAGCGCCGCCGCGTGCTGGAAGAAGCGGCCGGCGTCGCCGGCCTGCATGCCCGCCGCCACGAGGCCGAACTGCGGCTGAAATCCGCCGAAACCAATCTGCTGCGCGTCGAGGACGTCATCGGCCAGCTGGCCGCCCAGATCGATGGGCTGAAGAAGCAGGCCAAGCAGGCGATCCGCTACCGCACCGTCTCGGCGCAGGTGCGCAAGACCGAGGCCACCCTCTTCCATTTGCGCTGGAGCGCCGCCAGCACCGAAGTTGCCGAGGCCGAACACGCCAAGGATCTGGGCGTGCGCGAGGTCGCCGCGCGCACCGCCGAGGAAGCCGAAGCCTCGAAGCGCCAGGCGCTCGCCGCCGCATCGTTGCCCGAGCTGCGCGAGGCCGAAGCGCGCGCCGGCGCCGCGCTGCACCGCCTCACCGTCGCGCAGCAGGACCTCGACCGGGAGGAAGCGCGCGCCAAGGATCGCATCGCCGAGCTCGACGTGCGCCTGGTGCAATTCGCCGCCGACATCGAGCGCGAAAAGCGGCTCGCCGCCGATGCCGACACCGCCCTCGCTCGGCTAACGGCCGAAGAAGAAACGATCCGCGAGGACGCGCGCGCCAATGCCGACCGCCGCGGCGGCGCCGATGCGCGCGTGGCGGAGGCGTCCGCCGAGCTTGGCGCCGCGGAAAAAGTCTTCTCCGATCTCACGACCGCGCTGGCGGCGCTGACCGCGCAGCGGCAGCAGTTCGAGAACGCCGCGCGCGAGCACGGTGAACGCATCGCCCGCCTGAACGGCGAAATCGACGCGATCGAGGCGGAATTGACGACGTTGCGCAGCGCCGACAGCGCGCCGCTCGCCGCCGCGGTCGAAGGCGCACAGGTGGCGCTGACCGAGGCGGAAGCCGCCGCGGTCGCTGCAGAAGCCGCCCGCAACGTGGCACGCGCCGAGCTTGAAGCCGCGCAGGCCGCATTGAGCGACGCGGAAAAGCGTTTGCAGAGACTGGAAACCGAGTCGAAAACGCTCGCCAAGATGCTGGCGCCGGAGACGCAAAACCTTTGGCCGCCGGTGATCGACAGCGTCGCGGTGGACAAGGGCTTTGAAAAGGCATTGGGCGCGGCGCTCGGCGACGACCTCGACGCGCCGGTCGATGCCTCCTCCCCGATGCACTGGAACATCATCGCCGCCGATGCCAGCGACCCGGCATTGCCGCCAGGCGCGGAGCCGCTGTCGCGCTACGTGCGGGCGCCGGCGCAACTGGCGCGCCGGCTGGCGCAGATCGGCGTCGTCGAGCGCGAAGCCGGCGGTGCGCTCGCCAGCACGCTGAGAACCGGCCAGCGGCTGGTCTCGCGCGACGGCGACCTGTGGCGCTGGGACGGGTTCGTCGCCGCGGCCCACGCGCAGACCGGCGCGGCGCGGCGGCTGGCGCAGCGCAGCCGTTTCGCCGAAATCGAAGGCGAGCTGGTGATGGCCCGCGCCGAAGTCGACGTCAGGCGTCACGCCCTGCAGGCGGCGCAATCGGCCTTCAATGCCGCCAGCAATTCGGAAAGCGAAACTCGCGCCCGCGAGCGTGACCTTAACCGCCACGCAGCGCGCCTGTCGG
>DATJYA010000440.1:0-4120 GCA_035499835.1 Pseudolabrys sp. | reverse complement strand
GGTGAGCCGCTCGACGTAATAGGAACCGCCCCACGGGTCGACGATGCGGTTGGCTCCGGCCTCCTGCTGCAACACGATCTGCGTGTTGCGGGCGATGCGGGCGGAGAAATCGGTCGGCAAGGCGAGGGCCTCGTCGAGCGCGTTGGTGTGCAGCGACTGCGTCTGGCCCTGCGTTGCCGCCATCGCCTCGATCATGGTGCGGGCGACATTGTTGAACACATCCTGCGCGGCGAGCGACCAGCCCGAGGTCTGGCAATGCGTGCGCAAGGACAGCGAGCGCGCGTCCTGAGGCGCAAACGGCTTCATCAGCTTCGCCCAGATCATGCGCGCGGCGCGCATCTTGGCGATCTCCATGAAGTAGTTCATGCCGATCGCCCAGAAGAACGACACGCGCGGCGCGAACTGGTCGATGGTGAGGCCCGCCTTGATGCCGGCGCGGACATATTCGACGCCGTCGGCAAGCGTGTAGGCGAGCTCGAGATCCTGCGTCGCGCCCGCCTCCTGCATGTGATAGCCGGACACCGAAATCGAATTGAACTTCGGCATCTCGGCGGAGGTGTAGGCGAAAATGTCGGAGATGATGCGCAAGCTGGGGCCAGGCGGATAGATATAGGTGTTGCGCACCATGAATTCTTTGAGGATGTCGTTCTGGATCGTGCCGGAGAGCTTGGCGTGCGGCACGCCTTGCTCCTCGGCGGCGACGACGTAGAGCGCCAGCACCGGCAGCACCGCGCCATTCATGGTCATCGACACGCTCATCTGGTCGAGCGGGATGCCGGAGAACAGCGTGCGCACGTCGTAGATCGAATCGATCGCCACCCCCGCCATGCCGACGTCGCCGGCGACGCGCGGGTGATCGCTGTCATAGCCGCGGTGGGTGGCGAGATCGAAGGCGATGGACAGGCCCTTCTGCCCGGCGGCGAGGTTGCGGCGGTAGAAGGCGTTGGAATCTTCCGCCGTGGAGAAGCCGGCATATTGGCGGATGGTCCAGGGCTGCGCCGCGTACATGGCCGGGTAGGGGCCGCGCAGGAACGGCGGCTTGCCCGGATACGTGTCGAGAAAGTCGAGTCCTTTGACGTCCGCTTCGCCGTAGACGGGCTTCACCGCGATGCCTTCCGGCGTCGTCCAGGGCGCGGCCGCGCCATTGCCGGCGGGCAGCGGCGCGTCGCTGAAATCGACCTTGGCGAATTGCGGAATCTGGCTCATCGCTTTTCCTTGCCGTCATTGCCGGGCTTGTCCCGGCAATCTCGCTGAGTTGGGCACGGCCCTGCGTCCCTCAGCGGGATGCCCGGGTCAAGCCCGGGCATGACCTGAAATGAAAAGACTATCATGGGCGGCCTGCAAGGTCGAAAGCACGTCGCAGCCGGCAAAGATGAAGGTTTTCACGCCCGCCGCGCGCCATGTCGCCTCATGCTCGCCGGGCCGGCCGGCGAGGTGGACGATGGCGCCGGCGGCAACCAGCGCCTTGGTGGCGTCGGCGGCTTCAGTCTCATAGACCTTGTCGGAAGAGCAGAGGCAGGCAAGCGTCGCGCCGCTCACCTTGAAGGCCGCGAGCATGCCGGCCAAGTCCTTGAAACCGTCATTGCCGAGGGCCTCGATGCCGCCGGCCTCGTAGAAATTTTTCGCGTAAGTTGCGCGCGCGGTGAACTCGGACAATTTGCCGAGATTGGCGAGAAACACTTTCGGCCGCGCCCCGGTTTTTTTCAGGTAAGCGTCGGAGGCATCGCGCAAGGCCTCGAACGGCTCGGCAAGCCGGATCGAGGGGAGCGGTTCGACGACGCTTGCGGGTTGCCGCGGCAGGCTGACCGGCACGACGTCGAGTACCTTTCCCGGCGCTTCGGCGAGGTTCGGATAATCGGTGGCGCCGGTGAGCGCGTCCTTGCGGCGCGCAATCGCCTTCTCATGCGCCGCGCGCACCGCCGCGACCTCGCGCTGGATGAGGCCCCGTTCGAGCGAAGCCCAGGCGCCGCCGGCGGCATCCCAGCTCTGGAACAGCGCCCAGGCGGCGCGGCACAGTTTTTCCGTCAGGTCTTCGATGGCGCCTGAGCCGGCGGCGGGATCGGCAACGCGGAAGAGGTTGGATTCCTCGAGCAGGATGAGCTGGATGTTGCGCGCGACGCGACGCGCGAAGGCATCGGGCAGGCCGATCGCCAACGTGTGCGGCAGCGCCGCGATATTGTCGGCGCCGCCGAGCCCCGCGGCGGCAACGGCAATCGTCGCGCGCAGCATGTTCACATCAGGGTCGCGTCTGGTCAGCATCCGCCACGCCGTTTCGGCGGCGACGGTGGTGCGCTTCGGCACCAAGCCGCAGGCCTCCTCCACGCGCGCCCATAGTCTGCGGATGGCGCGGAACTTGGCGATGGTGAGAAATTCGTCGGCGTCGGCGGCAAGGCGGAAATAGATCATGCCGCGTGCGGCATCGAGCGGCACGCCGCCGGCATCGAGCGCACGCAGGCAATCGACCGCGGTGGCAATGGCGAAGGCAAGCTCCTGCGCTTCCGAGCCGCCGGCGTTGTGGATGATGCGCCCGTCGGCGACCACGAACGGACCGCGAAAACCTCGGTCGGCGAGCTCTCGCACCGCGGCGGCAAAGCCTTTCGACAATTCGCTCCACGGTTTCGGGCTTGATCCCAAGGCGGCGAAGCCGCCGATCGGATTGAGGCTCGGCCGCAGATCGACAGCGGCGGGATCGAGCTTGCGTTTGGCGACCAGCGCCACGACCTGGTCGACAGCGGCCCGCGTCGTTGCGCTCAGGTTGAAGTCGATGCTGATGCCGGCATCGAGATCGACCCCTTCGAGCGCGCGCGCGATCGCCTCCGGAGAGGCGTCGAGCCCGTAACCGTTGGCGTTGAGCGAGCCGGCAAAAACCAGCGTCAGCCCGGTGGCGCCGTTTTCCAGATCGAGCAGCGCCTGCGCATTGGCCGCCGCCGGGTCGGGGTGATCGACCCGCTGCATGATCGTCCAGGCCGTGCCCGGCGCGCGGCCGGTAACCGGCGTGACGCCCGCTGCGCGCGGATAAAGCGGCTCGACGCGCAGACCGTCATAGGTCTGGCTGACCAGGCGCTTTTCGAAAGAAGCGCCCTTGAGCGCCGCCTCGACCAGTCTGCGCCAGTCTGCCTCGCTGGTGGCAGGGAATTCGGCAGCGAGGGCAAGTTGTTCATCCATCGGCGGAAGCTGCCATAAACGCGGCGGACTCGCCATTGCGATCAAGCAAGGAACATGCCCGTCAGGCGCGTTATGGGCGCGGCGGCAGCCGTTCGATGCCCGTCGCATCGAGCCCGGTCAGCGCCTCCCCGATCCTGCGTCCGGCGATCGTCCGCTCCGGCGCAATCTCGGCAAGCGGCAGCAGCACGAAGGCACGCTCGAACAGCCGAGGATGCGGCAAGGTCAGGCCCAGTTCGTCGATGCTCAGGTCGTCGTATACGAGGATGTCGATGTCGGCGGTACGCGGCCCCCAGCGCTTTTCGTGGGCCCGGTCGCGGCCGAGCTGCAGTTCGACCGCCTGCGCCCGCGCCAGAAGCTCGCGCGGCCCGAGCGTCGTCTCCACCGCGATGCACAGGTTGATGAAGGGCGGCTGGTATTTGAAGCCCCAGGGCGGGGTGCGGTAATCCGCCGACCGCGCGAGAAGCTTCACGGCAGGGCCATCGCAGAACAGCTTGACCGCGCAGTCGAGAATGGTCCGGCTGTCTCCGACGTTGCCGCCGAGCGCGATCAGCGCCTCGGTCATGGCTTCGCGCCGCCGCGCGAGCGCACCAAAGTGACGCCGACATCGCTGAACGTGGCGGCGATCGGCGCGTGCGGCTTGTGGATGGTCACCTCGATCTCGCGGACGCGCGGAAATTTCGCCAGCACCGCGTCGGCGACGGCGCCGGCCGCGGCTTCGATGAGCTTGAACTTCTGCGCGCAAAAGGTCGTGCTCGCGCATTCCACCACCTTGTCGTAGGAGACGGTGTCGGCCACCTTGTCCGAGCGCGCCGCTGCGGACAGATCGATCGTCAGTTTGAGATCGATGGTGAAGGTCTGTCCGACCTTGCCCTCATAGGGCATGACGCCGTGATAGGCGTGCAGCGACAATCCACTGATGAAGATCAGGTCGCTCATCGTGCTGCTTCGATCGCTG
>DATJYA010000439.1:0-9670 GCA_035499835.1 Pseudolabrys sp. | reverse complement strand
ATGCGCTGCGCACCAACAACTGGCCGCCGGACGGCCGCTGGTACGGCAACACGCCGGTGCCGATTGCCGACGTCTCCGGCGCCGAGGCGGAAGAACTCATCCCCAAGATCGAGGCGGTGGCGAGGAACTACGCCTATGCCGGCGCCGGCGATTACCGCATCTTTCCGGGGCCGAACAGCAACTCGTTCACCGCCGCCGTGCTGCGCGCGGTGCCCGAGCTCGGCGTGGCGCTGCCGCCGAACGCCGTCGGCCGCGATTTCCGCGACGGCGTCTATGCCGGATTGACCGACAGCCGCACCGGCGTCGAGGTCAATCTGAACGGTTATGCCGGCATCAAGATCGGCTGGGTCGAAGGCGTCGAGGTCAACCTGCTCGGGCTCGTCGCCGGCCTCGATGTGCAGCATCCGGCGTTGAAGCTGCCGGGCTATGGCCGCATCGGCTTGCCCGCGCCGGTTGCGACCGCCGAGGCGCGCTAGCCGGCAGGCAACCGAGCGCCCGTGCGTTCAGGCGATGCTCGCGCCGCGCTCCTTGAGCAGCGCGCGCAAGACCGAGCGGTGGCATCGCTCTTCGCGCTCGCAATAACAGCCCAGCGAGAAATTCGTGCTCGCGGAGAGAGCCGACAGCACATCGAGGGTCCGGCTTTCGGCCGGCCTACTCATTTGCTTGCGGAACTTGCGGACAAACGCGTTCCATTCCGATTGAGACCGGCTCGATTTTGCCTCTGCCATCAGTTGCGGCGTAGGAGAGAGCGCCGGGTACCAGACGTCGTACCAATTGTTCCTGGCGTAGCGGTCCTTCCTCACACCGCGCGGCGGCCGGCGAACCGTGCCGATGCGCAGGCCTTCGTCGGGCCGTCGCGGCATGCCGAGCTGGACGATGGAGATCGCCACAACGCTAACCTTTGGCCAGTCTGACAAAGATCATGATCTGGGTGACAATGAGCAGGGGCACGACACAGGTGAGGACGATCCAGAACGCGCCGATAGCGAAATTATACGCCGGAAGCGTGAGCGCGCCATAGATGGCGTTCAGGAGATCGACGCTCGCCAGGATACTGAACAGCCACGTGACGGCCTTGGCCATCTTGCTGCCTGACAACCACAGCCACATTGCAATGAGCGCCAAGGGCGCGACCACGGCATCGCCATAGGCCAGCATTGCGGCAAAAGCCGTCTTGGTGATCGGCTCGCCGACCACTCCTGGAACGAGAACCAGGAGCCCCAAATGCCGGAAACCATGCGGGACCAGGAGCAAGGCGTCGCCCTTACCCGACGGCTGATTTTTCAGGCCATCCCACCAGAAAAATCGTGCCAGCAGTCCGTACACAAGCAGGCTGAGCGCAAACCCGCCCAGAAAAATGATCGCGTTGTTCATCGCTATTGCCCAGAAAAGATCAAACGAATTTGGTGAGGTCGGTGCCGCCCGGTCGCGCGGGCATCAGGCCTTGTGTTTCGAGCCAAGGATTTCGACGGGCTCGATCGAGGGCGGCGCCGAGAACAATTCCGGCGCCTTGGCCATCAGCGCCTGCCCGATCGGGCCATTGAGGTGCTTCTGGCGCCCGTTCTCATCGTCGAACGTGTCGAACACGCCGAACGTGCTCGGCGAGAGCCTGAGCGCGTACCAGCTGATCGTGGTCGGTTCTTTCCTGGCCATGTCGAGGGCCGTTTCGAGAAACTTGGCGACCGCCTCTTCCTTGCCAGGCTTGGCTTCGAAGCGGGCGAAAAATGCGAGCTTCACCATTTCGGTTCTCCCAACGCTGCATCGCAGTCGGAGCGATGCACGGGAAACAGCTAGCGGCAGCGCCGGTTTCGAACCATTGTCAAGAACGCCATCTTTGATATCAATTGCGCCATGAAGATCGGCGTGCTCGTTCTCAACGGCGTCTTCGATACCGGCCTCGCCGCGGTGCTCGACGCCTTTTCGACGGCGAACGATCTCGCGGCCGCCCAAGGGCTCACATCCATAACGTTCAATGTCACTGTCCTCGGGCTGCGCCACCGCGTGCGCAGCAATCAGGGCTTCACAATTCCCGTTTCGCCCGCCTCCGATCATGCGTTGCCGGACTGGGTGGTCGTCCCGGCGATCGGCGACCGGACGCCGGAGCCGCTGGCCGCAGCGCTCGCAACGCCCGAAGTTCGCAGCGCGGCCCAGCTCGTGCGGCAGTGGGCCGACGCCGGCGCGCAGGTCGCAGCCGCATGCATCGGCACCTTCATCGCCGCCGAATCCGGCGTGCTCGACGGCGAGAGCGCGACGACGACATGGTGGCTGGCGCCGTTTTTCCGCCAGCGCTATCCGCGCGTCCGGCTCGATGACCGGCGCATGCTGGTCCGCTCCGGCCGCGTGCTGACCTCGGGCGCCGCGCTCAGCCACATGGATATGGCGCTGTGGCTCGTCCGCCAGGCGAGTCCATCGCTCGCGGAGACGACGGCGCGTTACCTGATCGTGGACTCACGCCCAAGCCAATCGGCCTACGCCATGAGCGATCATCTCGCCCACGCCGATCCGCTGGTGCAGCGCTTCGAGCGCTGGGCCCGCGGCCATCTCGTCGAGGGGTTCTCGCTTGACGAAGCGGCCCACGCCATTGGCGCGAGCAAGCGGACGCTGGCGCGCCGCCTCAATGACGTGCTCGGCAAAAGCCCGCTCTCGTATTTCCAGGATCTGCGCGTCGAACGCGCCGTGCATCTGCTGCGGACCTCCAGCGACGATGTGGAGAAAATCGCCGCGGCGGTCGGCTACGCGGACGGCGTGACGCTCCGCAACCTGCTGCGACGCAAGCTCGGCCGCGGCGTGCGCGAAATTCGCTCGGAGCGAGCGGCCGGCAGCAGCCCGGACGGCTGATCGTGCCTTAAGGGGCGATCACTAGATACTGCCAGTCGCCGGGGAAATTCTTTCTGCCGAATGGATTTCAGACCGGCAAGGATGGTGCCGGCTCCATCGGCTTCGCCGGTCGCGACCGCCGAGGCGCGCTAGGCGCCCACCGCCGCGGGCGCCCACAATTTCGGCCCGGCGCGCAGATACTGTCGCGGCCGCGCCACCTCTGCTGCCAGCGCCTTCGCCGCATGCCAGCCCCAATGCGGATCGTCGAGGAAGGCGCGCGCGAGCGAGACGAGGTCGGCCTGGCCTTTTGCCACGACCTCCTCGGCCTGATCCGGCCTGACGATCATGCCGACGGTACGCGTGGCAATGCCGGCTTCCCTCTTCACCCGCGCCGCAATCGGCACGTTGTAGCCGGGTTCGGTCGGCGTACGAATGTCGGCGAGCGCGCCACCCGACGAGATACAGACAAAATCGAGGCCCTCGGCCTTCAAAGCCCTGGCGATCGCCACCGCATCGTCCGGCGTCAGCCCGCCCTCGCGCCAGTCACTGCCGGTGATGCGCGCGCCGAGCGGCAGGTGTTTCGGCACCACGCCGCGCACCGCGCGGGTAACCGCGAGCGGAAAGCGCATGCGGTTCTCGAAGCTGCCGCCGTATCGGTCGGTGCGTTTGTTGGAGAGCGGCGACATGAAGCCGTGCAGCAGATAGCCGTGCGCCATGTGCAGCTCGATCTCGTCGAAACCGATGCGCAGCGCGCGCTCGGCGGCGGAGACGAAAGCCCCGCGCACGCGATCGAGATCGGCTTCGGTCGCCTCGCGCGGCACGTGCCATCCCTCGCCCCAGGGCAGCGGCGAGGCAGCAAACGTGGGCCACGGATCCTGGCCGGGCTCGAGCGCCTTGGCGCCTTCCCACGGCCGTTGCGAGGAGGCCTTGCGGCCGGCATGGGCGATCTGGATGCCGAACCTGGCGGTGCCGGCGCGCCGGCATTGCGCGATGACGCGCTGCAACGCCAGTTCGTTGTCGTCCGAATATAGACCCATGCAGCCGTGGGTGATGCGGCCCTGCCGCTCGACATGAGTGGCTTCGACGACGACCAGCGCGGCGCCGGAATTGGCGAGCATGCCAAGATGCATCATGTGCCAATCGTTGGCGCAGCCGTCGTCGGCGGAATACTGGCACATCGGCGCAACGACAATGCGATTGGCGAGCTCGAGGCCGGCCAGCTTATAGGGCGAGAACAAGGCACTGGTCATTGGGGGAACTCTGGCGGGTTACTTCTGCTGAATGGCTTTCAGATAGGCAATGATGGCACCGACCTCGTCGGCGTCAAAACTGAATTCCGGCATATCAGGGTGGCCGGACATGATGCCCTCGCCCAGGGCTTCTTCCAGCGACTCGATCGGATAGCGGGTGCCAAGGTTGCGGAACGCAGGCGCAGCCCTGTCCGCCGAGTCGCCGCTGCGGCCGACCGCGTGACACGACCCGCAATTTTTCGTGAGCAAGGCTTCGCCGAGCTTGAGGTTCTCGGCCGCGCCGGCGGGTACAAATGCCAACATCGTCACGGCCACGACCGCGCCGAGAAGTTGCCGAACATTCCTCATGCGGCGGGACGAATGTCGTCCTTGTCGCCGCGGCGCGGCCGTGCGAGCTCGGCCCAGAACCGCACCGCCTTGATCACGTCGAGCATGCGCAAGGCCATGGCTTCCTCGGTGTAATAATGCTTCCAGCGGCCGCTGCGATAGAGCGCGACATAGTAGTCGAGCCGGCGTTGCGCCAGATCGAGCCATTGGCGTGTAATATTGTCGAAGGGAGGCTGCGCTGACGGCATGAAGGGCCCGTGGCATCAGTCCGGACCGCCAGCCTTTTGGAGCAAACGAGGTGGACGACCGGCAATTGCACAAAGACGCCACCGTACCTGTGGATAACCTTGGCGGTGTAAGCTGATTCGCCAATGAATTAAAGGGGCTAGACCAGAACGCTACAGCCGCAAGTGCAGCTTGTAGGCGAGCTCGCCGACGATGCCGCGCCGGAACAGAAGCACGCAGGCGACGAAAATAACGCCCTGGATGACCAGCACCCACTCGCCGACAAACGCGAGCTTGTATTGCATCAGCAGGATCACAAATGAGCCGACGATCGGGCCGAAGATGGTGCCGAGCCCGCCGACCAGCGTCATCAACACAACCTCGCCCGACATCGGCCAGTTGACGTCGGTGAGCGAGGCTATCTGCAACAGGATCGCCTTGGTCGAGCCGGCAACGCCGGCCAGCGTCGCCGAGAGCACGAAGGCCATGAGCTTGTAGCGATCCGTCTTGTAGCCGAGCGAGATCGCGCGCGTTTCATTTTCGCGGATCGCCTTGAGCACCTCGCCGAACGGCGAGTGAATGATCCGGTAGATGAGCAGCATGCCGGCGAGAAAGATGATCGCCACGAGCATGTACATTGTCGTTTCGTTGCGCAGATCGAACAGGCCGAACAGCGTTCCGCGTGGCACCGCCTGGATGCCGTCCTCGCCGCCGGTAAATTTCATGCGCACCGCGACGAAATACATCATCTGCGCCAGAGCAAGGGTAATCATCGCGAAATAGATGCCCTGACGGCGGATGGCGAGCGATCCGGCGACGAGCCCGAACAGCGCCGCCACCGCCGTGCCAGAGAGAATGGCAAGCTCCGGCGGCAGGCCCCAGACCTTGGCGGCGTGCGCCGAGATATAGCTGGCCCAGCCGAAATAGAGCGCGTGGCCAAACGACAGCAAGCCGACATAGCCGATCAGCAGATTGAACGCGCAGGCGAATAACGCAAAGCAGAGCGCCTGCATCAGAAACAGCGGGTAGATGAAAAACGGCCCCAGCACGATGGCGGCGACCAGAACGCCGAAGGCGATCGTCTCGGAGTTCCGGCGCCACGGAGAAGCCTTTGCGGCGGGCTCGACCACGCGCTCCATCAGGCTCTCCGCCCGAACAGGCCGGCCGGCCGCACCAGGAGCACGATCGCCATGATGACGAAGATCACCGTGTTCGACGCCTCCGGGAAAAACACCTTGGTCAGTCCCTCGATCACGCCGAGGCCGAAACCGGTGACGATGGCGCCGAGGATCGAGCCCATGCCGCCGATCACGACCACGGCAAAGACGACTATGATCAGCTCCGAGCCCATGTTTGGCGAGACATTATAGATCGGCGCCGCCATCACCCCGGCAAAGGCGGCAATCGCAACGCCAAACCCGTAGGTCAGCGTGATCATGCGCGGGACGTTAATGCCGAAGGCGCGGACCAGGGTCGGGTTCTCGGTTGCCGCGCGCAGGTAGGCGCCGATGCGCGTGCGCTCGATGAGAAACCAGGTGCCGAGGCAAACGGTGAGCGAGGCCACGATCACCCAGGCGCGATAGTTGGGAAGAAACATGAAGCCGAGATTGCGCCCGCCCTGCAGCGAATCCGGCAACGTGTAGGGCAGACCCGCGGTGCCGAAATAGTGGCGGCTCACGCCTTCGATGATAAGCGCGAGACCGAAGGTCAGCAACAGGCCGTAGAGGTGATCGAGCTTGTAGAGCCATTGCAGAAAAAAGCGCTCGATGGCGATACCGAGCAGTCCGACCACGATGGGCGCAATGATCAGCGACGGCCAATAACCGAGCCCGGTGACCTGCAACAGCAGATAAGCCGTCAGCGCCCCAAGCATGTATTGGGCGCCATGCGAGAAATTGATGATGTTGAGCATGCCGAAGATCACGGCGAGCCCCAGGCTCAACAGCGCGTAGAACGAGCCGTTGATCAGCCCGATCAAAAGCTGGCCGAATAGCGCGCCCGAGGGAACGCCGAAGATGGTGAACATCGCGTTGCTCCGCTTTGAGGGGCGGGCCTGAGGGCCCGCCCCTTTGACCGGATCAGACGATCAGCCGTTCGCCAGCGGACAGCCGCCGTCCTTGAGCGGACGGAAGGCCTCGTCGGCCGGGATCGTGGCGCGGACATTGTAGAGGTCGCCCGGATACTTCGACTCCTCCGGCTTCTTGACCTCGAACAGATAGGCCGGGTGCAGGGCGCGGCCGTCGACGCGGATCGAGCCCTTGCCGAACACCGGATCGTCGGTCGGCATCGCCTTCATCTTGGCGACGACGGCCTTGCCGTCGGCGGCGCTGCCGAGCGCGGCAACCGCCTTGAGATAGTGCATCGTGCCCGCATAGACGCCGGCCATGTTCATGCTCGGCAATTTGCCGGGCGCGTTGCGCTCCTTGTCCCAGCGCTTGGTCCAGGCGCGGGTGCCGTCATTGAGATCCCAATAGAAGGTCTCGGTGAACATCAGACCCTGCGCGGTCTTCAGGCCGAGCGCGGCGACGTCGGGAGCGAACACCAGCAGGCCGGCAAATTTCTGCCCGCCGGCGATGATGCCGAATTCGGCGCCCTGCTTGATGGCGTTGATGGTGTCACCGCCGGCGTTGGCGAGACCGATGATCTTCGCCTTCGACTGCTGCGCCTGCAGCAGGAACGAGGAGAAGTCGCTGGTATTGATCGGGTGAGCGACCTCACCGACCACCGTGCCGCCATTCGCCTTCACCACCGCCGACGTGTCACGCGCCAGCGCGTGACCGAAGGCATAGTCCGAGGTGAGGAAGAACCAGGTATCGCCGCCGTTTTTCACAATCGCCTTGCCCGTGCCGTTCGCCAGCATCCAGGTGTCGTACGTCATGTGCACGGTCGTCGGCTGGCATTTCGGCCCGGTCAGATCCGAGCTTGCCGGCCCGGACGCCACGAACACCTTGTTTTTCTGGGCAATAACCGGGGCGATCGCGAGCGCAACGCCGGAATTCGGCACATCCGCGATCATGTCGACGTGGTCGACGTCGATCCACTGGTTGACGGTCTGGACACCGATGTCCGCCTTGTTCTGATGATCGGCGCTGACGACCTCGACCTTGACGTTCGGGTGGTCCTTCATGAAATCGGCTGCCGCCATTTTCGCGGCGACAACCGAGCCAGGGCCGGTATCGTCGGCATAGAGGCTCGCCATGTCGGTGAGCACGCCGACCTTTACGTTGATCTGCTGGGCGCTGGCCGTGCCGCAGACGAGAGTTGCGGCGAGCGCCGCGAGTCCAAGAAATTTCCTCATAGTTTGCCTCCTTACTTGCGTTATGATTGGTTTTAGACGCCGAGATAATCGTGCAGCTTCTCCACATTCGCATCCAGTTCGTCGGTCGTGAACTGGTCGATGATACGCCCATGTTCCATGACGTAATAGCGGTCCGCAACGGTCGAGGCGAAGCGGAAATTCTGCTCGACCAGCAGAATCGTGAAGCCCTGCTCTTTCAGGGCGCGGATGGTCCTGCCGATGTGCTGAATAATGACGGGCGCCAGCCCCTCGGTCGGCTCGTCGAGCAACAATAGCCTTGCGCCGGTGCGCAGGATACGCGCGATCGCCAGCATTTGTTGCTCGCCGCCGGAAAGCTTTGTGCCCTGGTTCGACCCGAGCCGCTCTTTCAAGTTCGGAAACATGTCGAAGATTTGATGGAGCGAAAGACCGCCGGGTCGCACCATTGGCGGCAACAGCAGGTTTTCCTGCACGCCGAGGCTGGCGAAGATGCCGCGCTCCTCCGGGCAGAAGGCGATGCCCGCGCGCGCGATGCGGTCGGATGTACGCGCGATCAACTCGTTGCCCTCGAACGTCACCGACCCGGTGCGCTGAGGGACGATGCCCATGATCGACTTGAGCGTCGTGGTTTTTCCGGCGCCGTTGCGCCCGAGCAGCGTGACCACTTCGCCTTCGCGCACATCAAAGGTCACCCCATGGAGGATGTGCGACTCGCCGTACCAGGCCTGCAGGTCCTTGATCGCCAGCAGCGGCGCCCGCGCCTCAAGCACGGCCCACTCCCATATAGGCCTCGCGCACCTCGGGATTGGTGGACACGGTGTTGTAATCGCCTTCGGCAAGCACTCGCCCGCGCGTGAGCACCGTGATGGTGTCGGAAATATCGGCGACGACCGACAAATTATGCTCGACCATGAGAACGGTCCGGTTCGCGGCCACGCGCTTGATCAATTGCGCAATGCGATCGATGTCCTCGTGCCCCATGCCGGCCGTCGGTTCGTCGAGCAGCAGCATTTCCGGATCGAGCGCGAGCGTCGTGGCGATCTCGAGCGCGCGCTTGCGGCCATAGGCCAATTCGACGGCCGGCCAATCGGTGAAGGCCGAGAGGCCGACGTCGGTGATAAGTTCCATCGCCTGCTCGTTGAATTCGTCGAGCACGGAGGACGAGTGCCAGAAATCGAACGAGGCGCCGCGCTTGCGCTGCAAGGCGATGCGCACGTTCTCCAGCACGCTCATGTGCGGGAAAATCGCCGAGATCTGAAACGAGCGGACCAAGCCGAGCCGCGCCACGTCGGCCGGCTCCAGTCCCGTGATGTCCCTGCCCTTGAACAGGATGCGGCCGCGCGTCGGACTCAGGAACTTGGTCAGCAGGTTGAAGCAAGTGGTCTTGCCGGCGCCGTTCGGCCCGATGAGGGCATGGATGTTCCCGCGCTTGACGCACAGGCTGACGCCATTCACCGCGATGAATCCGGCGAATTCCTTCGTGAGATCCTCGGTTTCGAGGATCATTTCAGTATTCATGACGCAACGACCCCTCACCCCGTATTGTCGATGCCTTTTCACGTAGCGGCAAGGGCTATGAGACGCGACCCCTTGCGCAATGACCCACTTTGGCAGCCTTTTCACCGCTGCAGCAGCCGTTGGGGCATTTATTGGGCCACGGCGGCATCCGCCTCGCGCTTGGCGAGATTGGCCAGAACCTCGGCGCCGCGATTGGCCGCCGGCAGGCCGCGGAACAGGAAGCACAGGCTCACCACCGCCTGCAGCTCCTCGAAAC